>CANGSD010000088.1 GCA_947455875.1 Comamonadaceae bacterium | reverse complement strand
GCGCGATTGCGCGCGCAGCACACGGGGCCGGTGTGGGCGGTGGGTGTTTCGCTGGGGGGCAATGCGCTGATGCGGTGGGCCGCGCAGGCAGGTGACACGGCGACGCGCTCGGTGGACGCTGCGGCCTGTGTGTGTTCGCCGCTGGACCTGGCCGCGGGCGGCGCCGCCATCGGGCGGGGCTTTAACCGACAGGTCTACACCCGTATGTTCCTGCGCACCATGAAGCCCAAGGCGTTCAACAAGCTCGCACAACACCCCGGACTGTTCGATGCGCAGGCGATGCGAGCTGCCCGCGACCTGTACGACTTTGACAACATCTTTACCGCGCCCTTGCACGGGTTTCGTGATGCCGACGATTACTACGCACGTGCCTCGGCCCGGCCACACCTGCATCGCATTCGCTTGCCCGCACTGGTGCTCCATGCGGCCAATGATCCCTTTGTGCCCGCGTACAGTCTGCCGCGTGCGGGTGAGGTCGGACCCTGTGTGACGCTCTGGCAACCGCCTCAGGGCGGGCACGTGGGATTTCCCAGAGGTGGGCTGCTCGGTGACGTGCGTCGCATGCCCGAGGCGGTGGTGGGCTGGCTGGCGGCGCAGCGCTCAACGACCGCGTGAGGCCGATGCGCGCGTAGCCGCCACGGTGGCCACCGCTGGAGCCGAAGCCGCGGGTACGCTGAGGGCCGCCGCAGCCAGCGCCGCGCCCGGCGGCCAGGCCACCTCGGCGGCATTGCGCGGCTTGCCGATCGGATTGGCGGCCAAGCCCTTGCGCACCGCGATCATGTCTTCTTCGCTGGGGTAGTGCCCCAGCAACCAGTAGTCGAAGATGCGCCGCGTGATCGGAGCGGCCGAGGCCGCACCAAAGCCGGCGTTTTCGACGATGGCCGCCAGCGCGATCTTGGGGTCGTCGGCCGGCGCGAAGGCGATGTACAGCGCGTGATCGCGTTGGTGTTCGTCCAGCTTGCTGGCGTTGTACTTTTCTTTCTGGCCGATCGAGACGGCCTGCGCCGTGCCGGTCTTGCCGCCCGAGAGGTAGGCGGCGCCTGCAAAAACGCGCGTCGAGGTGCCGCCTTGCGTCACGCCCACCATGGCCCGACGAATCACCTCCACGTTCTCGGGCTTGTAGCCCAGTTCCTGCGGCGGCTCGGGCGGGACCGGCGTCACGGCGCGCGTGACAGGATCTTGCGTGCCGATGATCAGGCGAGGCTTGTGCTTGACGCCGTTGTTCACCACCGTGGCCGTGGCGTGCGCCAGCTGCAGCATGGTGAAGCTGTTGTAACCCTGGCCGATGCCCAGCGAGATGGTCTCGCCCGCAAACCATTTTTTCTGCTCGGGCCGCTTGTAGTAATTGCGCTTCCAGGCCTGGCTCGGGAGCACGCCACGCACTTCGCCATTGATGTCGATGCCGGTGACATCGCCAAACCCCAGGGGCCGCATGAAATCGTGGATCGAATCCACGCCCATCTCGTTGGCCAGCGAGTAGTAATAGACGTTGCTGGACTTGACGATGCTAGAGGCCATGTCCACCGGCCCCAAACCGTGGTCGCCATGACTGCGAAACACATGGCCGCCGAACGACCAGCTGCCGTTGTCCTGAATCACCTGGGCGGCGCTGCGCTTGCCCGTCTCCAGAGCAGCCAGCGCCATGAAGGGCTTGTAGGTGGAGCCGGGCGGATAGGTGCCGCGCAGCGCGCGATTGAGCAGCGGCTTGTCGATGGATTCGTTCAGGCCCTGCCAGCTTTCGGTGTCGATGCCGTCAACGAAGAGGTTGGGATCGAAGGTGGGCTTGGAGACGAAGGCCAGCACCTCGCCGGTCTTGGGGTCGAGTGCCACCAGCGCGCCGCGGCGATCGCCATACATCTGCTCGATCAAGTTTTGCAGCTTGATGTCGATCGACAGCATCACCGTGTTGCCCGGCGTCGCGGGCTTGCTGGCGAGCTTGCGCACCGCGCGCCCGGCGGCAGAGGTCTCGACCTCCTCGACACCGGTCAGTCCATGCAGCTGGCGCTCCAGACTTTGCTCGACGCCGAGCTTGCCGATGTATTCGGTGCCGCGGTAGTTGGCCTGTTCGTCCTCAGGCCAATCCTCCATCTGCGTCTTCTCGGTCTGGTTGATGCGGCCGATGTAGCCGATCACATGGCTGGCGAGTTCGCTCCAGGGGTAGCTGCGAAACAGACGCGCCTTGATTTCGACGCCGGGGAAGCGAAAGCGCTGAGCGGTGAAGCGGGCCACTTCTTGGTCGGTCAGCTTGGTGCGTATCGGCAGCGAACCCACGTTCTTGGATTCTTCGCGCAGCTTCTTGAAGCGACGGCGATCGCGCGCATGGATCTCGACGACCTGGGACAACTCGTCGATCACTTGATCGACCGGTGCGTTCAGGCGCGAGACGGTGATCTCCAGCGTGTACGCCGAGTAGTTGGTCGCCAGGATGATGCCGTTGCGATCGAGGATCAGGCCGCGATTGGGCACGATGGGCACGATCGCCGTTCGATTGGCCTCGGCCTGTTCGTTCAGATCATCGTGGCGCACCACCTGCAGCCACACCAGTCGCAGCACCAGCAGGAAGAAGCAAATGAGGACGATGACGCTGGCGGCCATCGCGCGCGAACGAAAGCGCGAGATGTCGGCTTCGACGTTGCGCAGCTCGGTCATTGTCTTACAGGGGGCGTGTCTTGTCCGGATCCAGGGCGCGCCGCTGCGGCGCCAGCAGGATCACGGTGGCCACCGGCCATAGGAGCGACTCGAGCATAGGCGCCAGCACCAGGGTCCAGCCCGGGAAGGAGCCGCCGGCAAACAACCGGATCGCCAGCTCGATGGCATGGGCCGATCCGAACAGCGGTAGCACCTGCAGCGCCTGTGACGGGACGGTGAACCACAGCAGGCGTCGGTGCACCATGATCGCGAAATAGGACAGCGCGGTGTAGGCCAGCGCGTGCTGCCCCAGCAGGGAGGTCTGGTGCACGTCCATCACCAGCCCGAACAGGAAGGCGGTGGCGATGCCAATGCGTAGGGGCTGGTGCACGCTCCAGAACACCAGCACCAGGGCCAGCAGGTCGGGCATCCAGGGCTGACGGCCCAGGGGCAGCATGTTCACGAGCAGGGCGATGAACAGGCTGGCCCAGATGAAGCCAGGCCGCGCGGGCAGCAACAGCTGCTTGCCGGGGCGCATGATCATTTGCGGCCTCCCGGCTTGGCGGGCGCGGGCGCCGAGGCCTCGGCGGCGGGGCGCGGGGGCAGTTGCTCGCCCACGGGCTTGAGCACCATTACGTGCAACGCGCCAGAGACGGCAGCCCGAGGCACGAGGTGGATGCGTGCAAAGGCCGAGTCGGCGCGGCGCTCGATCTTCTCGACCTGGGCCACGGGCAGACCCGGTGGGTAGACACCGTCGACGCCGCTGGTGGTGAGCAGGTCGCCGGCTTGGACGTCCGCGTTGGCCGCCATGAATCGCAGCTCCAGCAGCCCCGGATGCAGGCCCGAGGTGTCGCCATGGGCCACGCTGCGTGCGCCGGTACGCGAATTGAGCACCGGCGTGGCTTGGTCGCGGTCGGTGACCAGCGTCACCTCGCTGACCGCGGGATACACGCGCGTGACTTGTCCGAGCACACCGAACTCGTCGATCACCGGTGAGCCCGAGTCAATGCCGTGGATCATCCCCTTGTCGATGATGACCTTGCGCGAGTACACATCGGCTGCCTCATAGAGCACCTGCGCCGCCTGGGCGGGCGTGGTCACGCGTTCGCGCAGATCCAGCAGTTTGCGCAGGCGTTCGTTTTCGAGCGTGAGTTGTTCGACCTGATGAAAGCGCACCGCTTGCTGCGCGAGCTTGACGCGCGTCTGCGCCTCGATGGCCTGGGCTGCCTGCGCGCCGCGCACAGATTCCATGTAATCGCCCACGCCTTCGGCCACGGCCACCGGCTGCATGGCCACCCACTGCACGGGAAACAGCAGAGTGCCCAGCACCGCACGTATCGGCTGCGCGATCTTGAAGCGGGTGTCGGCCACCATCAGGAAGATGGCCAGTGCGCTGAACACCATCAGCTTGGACAGGGCCGAGGGGCCCTGCTTGAAGAACGGCGGTGGTGTTCTGTCCAGCGTACCGAGTGGCATCGCTGTCCTTCCGAGGGCTTACTCGTTGGTGAAGATCGAGCCCAGGCGCTCCATGCGCTCCAGGGCGATGCCGCATCCGCGCACGACGCAGGTCAGGGGATCTTCGGCCACCAGCACCGGCAAGCCGGTTTCTTCGGCCAGCAGGCGATCCAGGTCACGCAGCAGCGCGCCGCCGCCGGTGAGCATCATGCCGCGTTCGGCGATGTCGGCGCCCAACTCGGGCGGCGTGCTTTCCAGCGCGTTCTTGACCGCGGAGACGATGTTGTTCAGGGGGTCGGTGAGCGCTTCGAGGATCTCGTTGGACGAGATGGTGAAGGAGCGCGGCACGCCCTCAGAGAGGTTGCGGCCCTTGACTTCGATCTCCTTGACCTCGGAGCCGGGGAAGGCCGAGCCGATGTTTTTCTTGATCATTTCGGCGGTGGGCTCGCCAATCAGCATGCCGTAGTTGCGGCGGATGTAGCTGATGATGGCTTCGTCGAACTTGTCGCCGCCCACGCGCACGCTGCCCTTGTAGACCATGCCGCCCAGCGAGATGACGCCCACCTCGGTGGTGCCGCCGCCGATGTCGACGACCATGGAGCCCGAGGCCTCGGACACCGGCAGGCCCGCGCCGATCGCGGCGGCCATGGGTTCTTCGATCAGATAGACCTCGGAGGCGCCGGCGCCCAGCGCCGACTCGCGAATGGCGCGACGCTCGACCTGGGTGGAGCCACAGGGCACGCAGATGATGATCCGGGGGCTGGGTCGCAGCACCGAGCGCGGATGAACCATCTTGATGAACTGCTTGAGCATCTGCTCGGTGACGGTGAAGTCGGCGATCACGCCGTCTTTCATCGGGCGAATCGCCTCGATGTTGCCGGGGACCTTGCCCAGCATGGCCTTGGCTTCGTGGCCCACGGCCTGGATGGTTTTCTTGCCCTGGGGGCCGCCTTCGTGACGGATCGCGACGACCGAAGGCTCGTCCAGGACGATGCCGCGGTCGCGAACGAAGATCAGGGTGTTGGCCGTGCCCAGGTCGATAGCCAGGTCGGTGGAAAAATAGCGTCGGAAGGCTCCGAACATCTGGACGTCCTCGTTGTCTTGCGAAAGCGGCCGCAAGGTGCGGCCGGCGGTGGGTCAGTGGGTGGGTCGGATCAGGGGGCCAATCGGCCTGCCCCAGAGGGAATCCCGAAGGCGGGATAATACCCGATCAGTGGTGTTCTCCCGGTGGGAACACGCTTCAATTTGCGCCTTCGGGTCGCTTTTTCCCGCTCTGTTTGCCCATGGCCCTGAACCCCGACGACATCCGACGCATCGCCCACTTGGCGCGACTCGAACTCCAGCCCGCCGAGAGCGAACGCATGCTCGGGCGGATCAATGGCTTTTTTGGTCTGGTCGAGCGCATGCAGGGGGTAGACACCACCGGTGTCGAGCCGCTGGCCCACCCCGTAGCGGCCTTCCAGGACGTGGCCTTGCGCCTGCGCGAAGACATCGCCAGCGAGCCCGATCAGCGCGAAGCCAATCAGCGCAGTGCCCCGGCGGTCGAGGCGGGCCTGTTCCTTGTCCCGAAGGTGATCGAATGAGCGCCGTTGCACCTCGCCACGATTTGCACGATCTGGACGTCACCCAATTGGCAGGCGCACTGGGCCGGCGCGAAGTGTCGGCGCTCGAGGTGGCCCAGCATTTTCTGGCCCGCATCGACGCCCAGGCTGATCTGGGCGCCTTCCTGGCTACCGACCCCGAGGCCACCCTGGCTCAGGCTCGGGCCGCTGACGCCCGCCTGGCCGCGGGCGACACCGCACCCCTGCTGGGGGTGCCGATCGCCCACAAGGACATCTTCGTCACCCGCGATTTCCCCACCACCGCCGGCTCCAAGATGCTGGCGGGTTACCGCTCGCCCTTTGATGCCACCGTGGTCGATCGCCTGGCGCAGGCTGGCATGGTGACCCTGG
>CANGSD010000087.1 GCA_947455875.1 Comamonadaceae bacterium | reverse complement strand
TCATCTACCTGGTGCTCGGTTGCATCATGGACAGCCAGTCCATCATGTTGCTGACCGTGCCGATCTTCTTTCCCATCGTGATGGGTCTGGACATCGCAGGCCCGCGAACGGAAGGTAAGGCGATCTGGTTCGGCATCATCGTGCTGATGGTGGTGGAGATCGGCCTGATCACACCGCCGGTGGGCATGAACGTCTTCATCATCAACAGCATGGCCAAAGACGTGCCGATGAAAGACACCTTCAAGTTCGTCATTCCTTTCCTGGCCTCTGACCTGCTGCGTATCACCGCGATCGTCTTCTTCCCGGGGATCGTGTTGTTTGTGTTGAATCTGTAAGGCGATCACCCCGTGAACCAACTCGATTTCAAAGACCGGCACGCCATCGTGACCGGCGGCGCCACCGGCCTGGGCCTGGCAATTGCGCAGCGGCTGGTGGCCTCAGGCGGGCGCGTCACGCTCTGGGACCGAGACGAGGCGGGGGCCGCACAGGCGGCCCGATCCCTCGGCGCTGCGGCCGATTCCGTGAAGGTCGATGTGGCCGACCACGATTCGGTGCGTGCTGCGGTGGCCACCACCCGCGCGCGCCATGCCCGCGTGCATGCACTGGTGAACAGCGCCGGCGTGACCGGCCCGAACACCAAGGTGTGGGACTACCCGGTCCAGGCCTGGCAAGAGGTGTTCGACGTGAATGTGCATGGGCTGTTCTATTGCTGCCGTGAGGTGGTGGCCTGGATGCGCGAATCGGGCAGCGGCCGCATCGTGAACATCGCCTCGGTGGCGGGCAAGGACGGCAACCCCAACGCCAGTGCCTACAGCGCCAGCAAGGCCGCCGTGATCGGCCTGACCAAATCCTTGGGCAAGGAACTGGCCGACACCGAGATCCGCGTCAACTGCGTGACCCCCGCCGCGGTGCGCACCGCGATCTTCGACCAGATGACCCCCGAGCACATCGGCTTCATGCTGTCCAAGATCCCCATGGGGCGCTTCGGCCAGCCCGAGGAAGTCGCCGCCATGGTGGCCTGGCTGTGTACCGACGAATGCTCGTTCTCGACGGGCGCGGTGTTTGACTTGTCGGGCGGGCGCTCGACCTACTGAGGCTGGCCGCGCGGCCCACGATCCCGCCACGGATCGCCGTGCCGCGGGTTGCGGATGAAAGATGGGTCGGTCAGAGACTGAAGAAATGCGGTGAGGTCGGCGACCTCTTCTTCGCTCACCTCAAATCCTGCGATGAAAGAACTGCGCATCGGGCTGCGGCCATGCGGCCCCTTGGCCGCCATGCCACCCGCGGCATAGTGTTCTCGGATCACTTGTTCCAGCGTGGCGATTGAGCCATCGTGCATATAGGGCGCGGTCAGCGCCACGTTGCGCAGACTGGGCGTGCGAAACTTTCCCTCGTCGTCCGGATCGCCGGTCAACTCCCGGATACCGGGGTTGTCTGCGGGATAGGCGCCACGACCGTCCCGGTTGTACAGGCCCGTGTTGTGAAAGCCCCGTTCAGACAAGGGCAACTTGCTGTGGCGGATGTTGTCGGTGAAGTTGAAGCCGCCGTGGCAGTGATAGCACTCCATCTTTTCGCCAAAAAACAGCGCCTCACCGCGCCGTGCGGAGGCCGACAGGGCGTTCTTTTGCCCGCCGTACTTGTAGCGGTCGTAGGGGCTGTCGAAAGAGATCAGGCTGCGCTGGAAACTGGCCAGAGCGCGTGTCACCGTGGACAGCGTGTACAGCGCGTCGGCACCCTCGCGCGCCTCCTGGGGAAAGGCTTGCGCGAACAGCCGCTGATACACAGGATCGCCCTGCAAGCGGGCAAACATTTCTTTCTCCCGGCCCGCCATGCCCAGCTCGACGGGATTTTCCCCAAACAAGGGGATCAGACTTTGCACTTCGAGTGAAGTCAGATGGGGGTTGGACCAGGTCAAGACCGGCAGGTAGGCCACATTGGCCAAGGACATCGAGCTGCGCGTGCTCTTTTGACCCGTGACCCCCGTGGACACGGCCAGACCGTCGGCGAAGGCCTTGTCTTGGTGATGGCAGCTGGCACACGACATCGTCTGGTCGGCCGACAGCCGTCGGTCGTAGAACAGATGCCGGCCCAATTCCACCTTGGCCCGGGTCATGGGGTTGTCCTGAGGTACGACAGGGGTGGGCACCCAAGCCGGTAAACCCCAGTCGAACGACCCCCAGGAGAAGCCGGTCAGCCCGATCAGGGCAACCAGCGCGCAGGTCACAGACAGCAGCCCGCGTCTCATACGTCACCGCGCCCGGATCAACTTCTGCGGACCCGCCGCCGGTGTGCCGTCGTAGGCCAGGCCCAGCGCGCCCATGATGGGAGGGCAGTCGGCGTCCTTGGGGAAGCTCATACAGCCCGGTGAGGTGCCTTGCGCATTGACGTCGACGTTGGCCTGCGCGAGTGCCGCGCCCATGTCGATCACCACCTGGCCTCGGGTCGGATCGAAGCGATCGAGCCGCGCGGTGACGCGGTTGGGGTTCTGGCACGCGCTGGGCGCTTCGGTTCGACTCGCACTGGCGCAGACCGTGCTGCCCAGATGGACCGAGTAGCGCGTCACCGGGCCCATGGCCATCGGCGCTGCCGGTCGGCCTTCGCTGATACCGCTGCTGGTCGTGTCGAACTTGATGAATTTGTAGCCGCCTTGCCAGTTCCAAAACATGGCCGTGGAGTTCAGAGGGGCGGGTGCGAGGGTCGGGTCCTGATGGTTCAGGTTGAAGGGCACGCCCACGGTCAGTTCAACACCGGTGTAGCGGCCGGCCGGTACGACGCCACGGACGCTCGTGTTGGTCGGCGCGGTACCGTTTCGGCAGGGGCCTGTCCCATTTTCAAAATCGAGCAGCGCCACGTTCTGGTGCTGCCAGACGCCGTCTTGATTCAGGGCCAAGGGCACCGCCTGACCGTCGGCGCGGATCAAGCGAACCTCACTCACATACAGACGCCAATCACTGGGGGTGATGGTGGAGCGTGTCGTGCCCACCCCTGAATAACTTTGCCCGCAGGTAAACGGGGCGCCGTTGATTTCTGCGGCGAACTCAATCGTGACCGATTGACTCGCGGCGGACTGCCCGGTGGTGGAGCAGGCGGTCAAGGCACAAACACTCAGGCCAATCAGGAATGCTTTCATAAAAATTCTCGGAATCATCTCAATGGGTGTGATGGGCGGCACCGCGTGGGGTCGTCACCCCCACGGGGATCGTGCGCTCGCCCGCTTTTTCAAATCGAAGGGTCAGGTCAAAGTGTTCGCCGTCCCGAAGCGGGGTCTTGAGACCTTCCAGCCGCAGGGAATACCCGTCGGACTGGACGTGACGCATGCGCAACTCGGCGCGTGCCGCCAATTCGATGGCCGCAACCTCGGTCGTCTTGCGGGCAGGACCCTGCGCCTGTGCGTGGTGCATGACCACGCGCGCGGCGACAGGGCTATGGGCACCCACCAGCCGATCGGGCGCATCGCCCCGATTGCGTATCGCCTTGAAGTGGACAGCCCCATTCGGGGTGCCCGCTGCGACAGGCGCCGCATAGGGATGATCGATCACGATCGCGCCGATGCGGAAATCGTGGGCCTGCGTGATGCTGGGAAACATCAACCAGGCGAGCAGGCCCAAGGCCATACCCCGCAACCCACCGACAGGAAACAAACTGGGATTCATGAACACTCCAAACCCGTGCAGCGCGAAGGACGGCTGCACACCGACCGCCTGCCAAGGGCAGGCGTCATGGACCGAGGTCAGGAGTGGCTAGGAGGGCCCCGCGAGGGCAAGGGGGGCGCCGTGGTGGACGCAATGTGGGCCGCTGCAATGGGCTGCAGGGCGTGCGCCAGCGGTGAGCGCGGATCGAAATGTGCGAAAGACGCAAGCGGGGGTGCGAAGGTTGCGGCGCACAAGGGGCAGTCCATGCCAGAGCCCGCCTTGGGCAGATCACTGTCCCCGCCCATGTCCACCATCTTCATACCGCCCCCGGCAGCGCAGATCATCTCCATGCTGCCGGGGCTGATGGGGGTGAAGGCGATCGCAGACTCGAGGAAAAGCGCGAACCAGGCCAGCACGAGGCAGGCGACGGTTTTGGAGCTTCGCAGGGTCTGCATCGCGAGCGGACCGCCTTAGGCCAGCGGCTTGAACTGATAACCGTTGCCGGCGTTCTCCATCGTGCCGATAGCGGGGAAGGGGAAGTGAAAGCCCCCGGTCAGTGCGCGGTCCTTGACCATGGCGTCAAACACGCGGCGGCGCGTGGCGCGTGCCATGTTCGGGTCCATGTCGAAGGTGACCGACCAATCGGGCGAGCGGGCAAACAGCGAGGGCACGTTGGTCACATCGGCCACGTAGTGGAAGTTCTGGCCCTCGGACGTGACCTGGAACACGCACATGCCGGGCGAGTGACCGAAGGCAGCGCTCGAGGTGATGCCGGGGGCGATCGTGGCGCCGGGTTCAAAGCGCACGAGTTGCTCGGTGGGGTAGTTGTTGAACACGCGCCGCGCGTTCATGAAGTTGCCGCGTGCTGCCGCGGGCGCCGCGTTCATCTTCGCGTCGTCCAGCCAGAAGGCGTGCTCAGGCGCCGGCACATGCACCTTGGCACGTGGGAAGACCAGCGAGCCGTCCTTGGCGCGCAGGCCGCTGATGTGGTCGCCGTGAAAGTGGCTGATCACCACGTCGGTGATGTCCTCGGGCTTGTAGCCGGCGGCTTCCATGTTGGCGCGCAGACGGCCGGTGGTGGGCGGGCCGTTGTCGGCGAAGCCCACGTCCATCAGCACGCGGCGGTTGCCGCTCACCACCAGGAAGGGCGTGAAGGGAATGTCCACATACTCGGTGGGCAGGCCCTGCGCGGCCAGCGCCGCCTTCACCTGGTCCAGCGGGGTGTTGGTGACGAATTCATCGCCCAACGGACGACGCAGCGCGCCGTCGTGAATCGCGATCACTTCCATCGCGCCCAGCTTCATGCGGCGAAAGCCCACTGCGGGGGCCGTGGGCGCACCCAGGCTGGGGGTCGCTTGCGACCAGACCGAGCCGAACGCCAGAGCGCTTGCGCCCGCCACCGTCGTGCCCAGGAAACGTCTTCTGTCGATCATGATGCGTCCGTCCAAGAATAGTGAAGCTGATGGTGAAGTGTGCGGGCGTTTAGCCCAGTCGTGTGTTCAGCTGCTGAATCAGCGAGCGCAAGCGAGGGTCTTCCACCAGATCGGCGGCTTCCTGCGCCCGCGGGGTCAGGGGCGCTTCGGGGGGTACGGACGGAGCGTCGGGCGCGCGGGGCGTTGCCTGCTGCGTGCGGGCCTGATTCGGATTGGCCAGCCAAGACAGGCTGGCCACCAGGGATGCGACCACGCCCAGGGTGGCCAGGCTGGCCCCCATGAGGATCCACAGGGCGCCGCCCGAGACCGCCTCGCCGCCAGCCAACGCCTGCGCAATCTCGGTGCCCCAAAAGGCCCAGGGCAGATCGGCCAGCCAGCTGCCCGAGGGGTGCTGCAGGGCCATCAAGGCGCCGCTCACCGCGAAGGCGTACCAGTTCGCCAGGTAGAACATCAGCCACTTGCGCTTCATCCACCAGCTCCGTTCAGGGCGTGCCGGCCGCAGGCAGTCGCTGCGCCAGTTGGTCCAGCAGCTCGCGGCGGTATTGACGCAGCTTGAGGTTGCGGTCCTCGCTGTCACGCGCGGCATCCAGGTCGGCGTGCACCTGCGCCTGCAGATGCGCCATCTCCTGGGCGATGTCGGCCAGCACGCGTTCGAGCTGGCCCTTGCGCACCGCCAGGTCGTCCAAGGTCTTGAGGTTGTCGGCCACGCGGGCCATCAGGGCCTGGGTGGGGTCGGCCTCGTCCAGTCGTTCGAACAGCTCGCGCACCATGCCTGCGGTTTCTGCCGGGGCACGCAAGGGGCGCTGCGGCGCACGGGCCGCTTCGCGCATGCGTTGCACCGCAGGAGACGCGGGCTCGTAACCGGCAGGTGCGTTGGGGGCCGGGCCGTCCTCGACATGGGTGACGTTCAGTCGCTGGCCTTGGCGGTTGAAGTGGTAGACGCTGGAGGGCGCCGGCCTCGCCGGGTCGTCGCTGGCCGGATCGATCCAGCCGACGGAGGGG
>CANGSD010000086.1 GCA_947455875.1 Comamonadaceae bacterium | reverse complement strand
TGCACCATTGCCCTGGCCTACCTGCTGCCGCGTCTGCCCCTGCTCGGTCGTCACATCGACCCGCGCCAATACGCGGCGGGCGCGCAGGTGGCTTTCCGTTTCAATTCCTTCATCGGTCTGGCGCTGATTGACCGCCTGGCCGGTCCTTCGGGCATGCAACTGCTGGCCATTCTCATGGGGGTCTGCATTCCCTTGCTCAATATCGCCGCCGTCTGGCCGATGGCGCGTCAGGCGGGTACGCCGGTGGGATCGGCCTTGGTGCGCAACCCCTTGATCATCGCCACCGTGGGAGGTCTGATCGCCAACGTGGCGGGGTTCGCCATCCCGTCCTGGCTGGACCCCGCCGTGAGCCGCATCGGCGGGGCCTCCCTCGCGCTGGGGTTGATGACGGCCGGCGCCGGCCTTCAATTCGGATCGCTGGCCCACAGCAAGGCGCTGGCCACCTCCGTGCTGGTGATCAAGCACCTGGCCTCGCCGCTGCTGGCCTTGGCACTGGCCCACCTTTTCCGGCTGGATCCGGCGCAAACCCAGATCTTTCTGTGTTTTTCGGCCCTGCCCACCGCACCCACGGCCTATGTGCTGGCCACGCGTATGGGCTACGACGGCACCTTCGTCGCTGCGCTGATCACGCTATCGACGCTGCTGGGGGCCGCGAGTCTGTCCCTAGCGCTGGGATTGACTGGGCTCGTGGGCGCACCTTGAATCCGGCCGCTGGCGACGTCAAGCTGGGTTCAGAACTGATGAGCTGCATGGGTGACCAACCCAGCTCATCAATTCACGAAGGAGTCCCCATGCAGCCCACCGACAGGAATGCCAACCCCCATTTCTACCCAGCGACCCAGCTGTCCGCCCAGAACCCCGCCCCCGCCAATTGGCTCGGACGGGTCGTCGTGCGAGTCCGGGAACACTTCAGCGGGGTCGCGCCGGCGCGCAACCTGGAACCACAGGCTCCTGGAGTTCCTTCTGAACTTCGAGGCGACGTGATTCCACACAACCCCCCTTACAACCCTGTCGTTCCCCGGTTCCGCACCTTTGGGATTGAATTTCGCACACTCGAATCTGCGCAGCGATACAGCGCGATCGTCAACGAGGCCAGCGGCATTGCGGCCGTGGGCGAGGGTGGCGGCCTTGTTCGTATCGGCAGGCGCGGCGCGATCACCGGTCCGCAGACGGAGTGAATCCGGCCAGGCGCTGGGCGCGCTGCGCCAGCGCCCAGGCGGCGTGCTCACGCACTACCACGTCCGGGTGCGTCGCCAGGCTGGACAGCGCGCCACGCAGGGCCACATCGTCGGGCCCCTCCCGCAGCGCATTGCCCGCTGCCACCGCCACATTGCGTAACCACTTTGCATGCCCGATGCGCCGGATCGGGCTGCCCTCGGTGCGGCGAAGGAACTCCGCCTCGGTCCAGGCCAGGAGCGACCCGAGCGAGGCGTCCGTGAGCCCTTCACGCGCATCGAAATCCGGCAAGTCGCTGCGCTGCGCGAACTTGTTCCAGGGGCAGGCCAGTTGGCAATCGTCGCACCCGTAGATGCGGTTGCCGATCGCTGGACGCAGGTCCTCGGGAATCGATCCGGGATGCTCGATGGTGAGGTAGGAGATGCAGCGGCGCGCGTCGAGCACGCCGGGCCCCAGGATCGCCTGGGTGGGGCAGACGTCCATGCAGGCGCTGCACACGCCGCAGTGATCGGTCACCGGCGCGGTGGCCGGCAGTGCCAGGTCCAGGTAGATCTCGCCCAGGAAAAACATCGAACCGGCCTCGCGGTTCAAGACCAGGGTGTGCTTGCCGCGCCAGCCCAGGCCGCTGCGGGCCGCCAATTCGGCCTCCAGCACGGGCGCCGAATCGGTGAACACCCGGTGGCCCAGGGGGCCTACGCGCTGCGCGATCCGATCTGCCAGTCGCTGCAGGCGGGCGCGCAGCACCTTGTGATAGTCCCGGCCCCGGGCATAGAGCGAGACCGCGCCCTGCTCGGGGCGGGCCAGGCGGGCCCATTCAATGGCCTGCCAGCCCTCGGGGGTGGATCGGGGCAGGTAATCCATCCGGGCGGTCAGCACGCTCACGGTGCCGGGCACCAGTTCGGCCGGACGGGCCCTTTTGAGGCCATGGGCCGCCATATAGGCCATCTCGCCGTGGAAACCGCGCGACAACCAGTCCAAAAGCCCGGGTTCCGCCGAAGACAGGTCGATGCCGGAGACGCCGATTTGGGAAAATCCCAGCTCACGTGCCCAGCGCCCGATCTCCGGGACGAGGGACGAACTGTCCAAATGAGCTTGACCGCTGCCGACCATGAACCGCCGATTGTAGGAAGCCCGCTGGTGGTGCATTGGCCCAGCGAGGCCGCCACGCAGGCCTGGGCCCGCCAGCTGGCGGCTCGCCCGCAGATCCGGCATGCCTTCCTGGCGCTGCGCGGCGACCTGGGCGCAGGCAAGACCACCTTCGTGCGGCACCTGCTGCGCGCGCTGGGCGTGAGCGGCCGCATCAAGAGCCCCACCTACGCGGTGGTCGAGCCTCACGAAGGCGCGCCCGCCCCGGGCGAGAGCGCGCCGCTGCCGATCTGGCATTTCGATTTCTACCGGTTCAACGACCCGCGCGAGTGGGAAGACGCCGGCTTTCGCGATCTGTTCGCCGGCCCGGGCCTGAAGCTGGCCGAATGGCCCGATCAGGCTGCTGGCCTGCTGCCCACCCCCGACCTCACCCTGGACTTCGCGGTCATGTCGGACGACGCACGCGAGGTCACGATCTGCGCCCACACCGCCGTTGGTCAGGGCCTGATCGCGCCATGATGCAGCGGCGCGATATCCTGAAGGTCGGCACCCTGGTGCTCTCTCTGGGCGCCAGCGAGATCGCGCGGGGGGCGACCATCCTGGCGGTGCGCATCTGGCCGGCCACCGACTACTCGCGCGTGACCATCGAGTCCGATGGCCACCTGGTGACGCGCCAATCGCTGGTCACCGATCCGCCCCGGCTGGTGGTGGACATCCAGGGCATCGACCTGAACCCCGCCTTGCGTCAGTTGGTGGCCCAGGTGAAGCCGGACGACCCGTACATCGCCGGCATCCGCGCCGGCCAGTACGCACCCGGCGAGGTGCGGCTGGTGATTGACCTGAAACAGGCGGTGCTGCCCCAGGCCTTTCAACTGCCGCCCATCGCGGCCTACCGACACCGGCTGGTGCTGGACGTCTATCCGGCCGCCCCGGTCGATCCGCTGGAGCAACTGATCGCACAGCGCCTGCGCGAGGTGCGTCCCGCGCCGCCCATTGCTGCAGCGCCCCCGCCCGCGCCGGCCCGCGATCCTCTGGGTGAACTGATCGAGCGGCAGATGCAGCGGCAAGCTGCAAGCCCCATTCCCGCTCCCCCGCCCGCCCCGGCGCCCAGCGCTGTCGCCGAAGCATCCCCCGCCGAGGCCCAGCGCACCGACCGCCTGATCGTGATCGCCCTGGACCCCGGTCACGGCGGAGAGGACCCTGGCGCCATTGGCCCGGGCGGCACCCGCGAAAAAGACGTGGTGCTGCGTATCGCCCAGCGCCTGCAAGCCCGCATCAATGTCAGCAGCGTCAACGGCAGCCCGATGCGCGCCTTCCTCACCCGCGACGCTGACTTCTTCGTGCCGCTGCATGTGCGCGTCCAGAAGGCACGTCGGGTGCAGGCCGACCTGTTCGTGAGCATCCACGCCGATGCCTTCTACACGCCCACAGCCCGCGGTGCCAGCGTCTTCGCGCTCAGTCAGAGCGGGGCCTCAAGCACGGCGGCGCGCTGGATCGCCGATAAGGAAAACAAGGCCGACCTGATTGGTGGCGTCAACGTGCGCACGCAAGACGCCAACGTCGCACGCGTGCTGCTGGACATGAGCACCACCGCGCAAATCAAGGACAGCCTGCGACTGGGCGGCGCGATGCTCGGCGAGATCGGACAGGTGGGACGGTTGCACAAGCCGCGCGTGGAGCAAGCGAGCTTCGCGGTGCTCAAGGCGCCCGACATTCCCAGCGTGCTGGTGGAGACGGCGTTCATCTCCAACCCCGAAGAAGAAGTGCGGCTACGCAGTGAGGCCTATCAGGAGCAGCTGGCCGACGCGTTGATGAAGGGCATCCAGCGGTATTTCGCGGCCAACCCGCCTCTGGCGCGAAGCCGCACGGTGTAAGCCGGCCCGCTCAGGGCGCCGCCTCGCCAGGCGCGGTGGCCTGGGCCTGGCGCCTGGCGCGCCAGGCGCCCACGATCACGATCAAGCCCGGCACGAAGATCATCGCCCAGATGATCTTGTCCAGATGGGCCTTGACCCAGGGCAAGCCGCCCAGGAAATAACCCGCGGTGCAGAGACTCAGCACCCAGATCAACGCGCCGACCACGTTGAAGAACGTGAACTTCGCGCGGTTCATCTCGGCGACACCGGCCACGAAGGGCGCAAAGGTTCGAATGAAGGGCATGAAGCGGGCCACGATGATCGTGACCCCGCCATAGCGCTCATAGAAATCATGGGCCTGCAGAAAGGCGCGCCGGTTGAAAAAGCGCGATTGCTCCCACTGAAATACCTTGGGCCCGAAGTAGCGGCCGATGGCGTAATTGCACTGGTCGCCCAAGATGGCCGCCACGATCAGCACCGCCATGGCCACGGGCAGACTCATGAAGCCCACCCCACACAGCGCACCCACCACGAACAACAAGGAGTCGCCAGGCAGGAAAGGCATCACCACCAGGCCCGTCTCCACGAAGACGATCAGAAACAGGAGGGCATACACCCAAGGCCCGTAATCGCGTACGAAGGCCTCCAGGTAGCGGTCCACGTGGAGGATGAAGTCGATCAGGAAGGCGGCGTATTCCATGGCGAGCGATTATGGCCCGCCCCCTAGAATGCCGGGGTGTCTGACCTGCCTATTTCCCCAGCGAGCGCCCCTGCGCGCCGCCCCATCCGCGAGCTCCCCGACGAACTGGTCAGCCAGATCGCCGCGGGTGAGGTCATCGAGCGGCCGGCCTCGGTGGTGCGCGAGCTGGTGGACAACGCGCTGGATGCTGGCGCTCGCCAAATCACCGTGCGGCTGCTGGCCGGCGGCACGCGCCTGGTCAGCGTCGAAGACAACGGCGGCGGCATCCTGCCGCCCGAGCTCGGCGTGGCCCTCAAACGCCACGCAACCAGCAAGATCGCCTCGCTGACCGACCTGGAGTCGGTGGGCACCATGGGCTTTCGGGGCGAGGCCCTGGCGGCCATCGCCTCGGTGTCCGAGTTGAGCCTGCTGTCGCGCGTCGAGGGCGAGGCCACCGCCTTTTTGCTCGATGCCCGCACCGGCGAGCTGCGGCCGGCCGCCCGCGCCATCGGCACCACGGTGGAAGTCAAAGAACTGTTTTTCAGCACGCCGGCGCGCCGCAAATTTCTCAAGACCGACGCCACCGAGCTGGCCCACTGCATCGAAGCCGTGCGCCGCCACGCCCTGGCCTGGCCCGAAGTGGGCTTTGCCATCTGGCATGAGGGCAAGCTGGTCGAGCAGTGGCGCGCCACCGACGCACGCAGCACCCGCGTGGCCGACGTGCTGGGGGCTGACTTCATCGAACAGAGCGTCGCTATTGAGAGCCAAGCCGGCCCGCTGCGTGTGACCGGCCACGCGGGTCTGCCCGATGTCGCACGCTCGCGCGCCGACCACCAGTACGCCTACGTGAACGGTCGGTATGTACGTGACAAGGTGATCGCGCATGCGGTGCGCAGCGCCTACGAAGACGTGCTGCATGGTCAGCGCCAGCCGGTGTATGTGCTGTCGCTGCAGATCGATCCGACCCAGGTGGATGTGAACGTCCACCCGACCAAGGTCGAAGTTCGCTTTCGCGATGGCCGCGCCGTTCACCAGGCGGTGCGCCATGCGCTTGAAAACGCATTGGCTGCTTCGCGTGCGGGGCAAGCATCGAACGTGCCGACGCAAGTGCCTGCACCCTGGCAGCAGCCCGCCGACGACGCCTCACGTTGGACTCAGCCCTCGATCCGCTTTGCGGCCCGCGAAGACCTGCCCGGTCAACGCGTGTCGGATTTGAGCCTGCTGTGGCAACCCAGCGCCCCCGCATCGACCCCTACATCCACAGCGTCCTTCACCAGCGCCTCGTCACCGGATACCGGTACGCCCCT
>CANGSD010000085.1 GCA_947455875.1 Comamonadaceae bacterium | reverse complement strand
GCGGATGTTGAACGGGTCGACCGCCCAGGCATGCAGGGCCAAGGCCATGGTCGACAGGCTCACCAGGGTCCGTACGGCAAGGCGCTTGATGTTTTTCTTCATGGATTCAGAGTCAGTCCGCGGGGATGGCGTGGCGGACGGCAAGATTCAACCAAAGAAGCGTGTCACGTCGTTGAAGAGGGCGACGGACATGAGTCCGATCAGGACCGCCACACCCCCGCGCTGCAGGCGCTCCATCCAGGCGTCGCTCACACTGCTTCCGGTCACTGCCTCCCAAAGATAATACATCAGGTGCCCCCCATCCAAGATGGGCAGCGGCAGCAGGTTCAAGACCCCCAGACTCACGCTAATCAGGGCCAAAAACACCAGATACTGGGTCAGACCCATGCTGGCCGACTTGCCTGCGTAATCGGCGATGGTCAAAGGCCCACTGAGATTTTTCAACGAGGCCTCGCCCACCACCATGCGCCCCATCATGCGCAGGGTCAGCATGGAGGTGTCCCAGGTGCGCACCAGGCCGTTGCCCAGTCCCTCCAGGGGGCCGTGCTGCACCTGCACCATCTCGGGCGCCGCGCCCACCAGCGCGCCGATGCGGCCCACGGGCAGGCCCGTGCCGGCGCGATCGCTGAGAACGTCTGGCGTAACGCGCAGCGACAGTTCGCGCCCTTCTCGCAGCACGCGCCAATCCGAGGCCACGCCCTGGGAGCCCGCGACCTGGCCGCGTATCCATTCGCGCAGTTGCTGGCCATCGACGATGGACAGACCGCCCACCGCCAGCACCTGATCGCCTTTGCGCAGTCCGGCCCGTTCGGCCGCACCGCCCGCCATAACCTCGCCCAGCACGGGTCGCGTGAGCGGGCCGGTCAGGCCGATCTGGCGAATCAGGCGGGCATCGGCCTCGCGCGCGTCGATGCCGGCCAGTGGCAGCAGCACCTCACGCTGGCGGCCACCTGGACCTGATTCGACCTGCAGGCGCACGTCGCGTCCGTCCAGGGCCCCGCGCGTGAGCAGCCAACGCAGATCGTCAAAGGAATCAAGCGGCTCGAGTGCCCCACCGTCGAAGGCCGCAGCCCGCACGTGCTCGCCGCCGACCAATCCGGCGCGCTCGGCCAGCGAGCCCGCCACGGGCGTGGCCAGAACGGCCCGAGGCGCTTCGAAGCCGCTCCAGCCCACCAGCGCATAGAGGAACACCGCCAGCAGCAGATTGGCCAACGGACCGGCCGCCACGATGGCGGCGCGCTGGCGCAGGGGGCGGTTGTTGAAGGCCCATTCACGTTCGTTCGATGCGACCTCGCCTTCACGCTCGTCGAGCATGCGCACGTAGCCACCCAGAGGAAAGGCGCTGATCACGAACTCGGTGTCCTGCCCCGGCCGCTGGCGGCGCGGTTTCCAGCGCACCAGCACCTTGCCAAAGCCGATCGAGAAACGCAGAACCTTGACATCGCAGGCCACCGCCACGCGGTAGTGGCCGTATTCGTGCACGGCGATCAGCAGACCCAAGGCGACCAAAAAAGCGACAACGGTGAGCATGGCGACGGATCGGAAAAATCAGGTCAATCGGCTGATCGCCTGGGCGGCGGCGGCGCGCGCCTGCGCGTCCAGGGCCAGCAGATCGGTCAGGCTTGCGGGGCGTGCGGGCACCACAGCCTCGAGCGTGGCCAGGTTCAGCACGTGGATCTGGTCAAAGCGGATCCGCCCCGCCAGGAAGGCCTCGACAGCGATCTCGTTGGCGGCATTGAGGACCGCCGTGGTGCCCGAGGGCGCGCGCAGGCTGTCCCAGGCCAGTTGCAGGCCGGGAAAGCGTGCGCGGTGGCCGCGGCTGTCCAGCGATTCAAAGGCCATATCGGCCAGCTTGGAAAAGTCCAGGGGCTGGGCCCCGGAGGCGACCCGCTCGGGCCAGGCCAGGCCGTAGGCAATGGGCACGCGCATATCCGGGGTGCCCAATTGCGCGACGACCGAGGTGTCGCGGTACTGCACCATCGAGTGAATCACGCTCTGGGGGTGGATCACCACCTCCAGGCGTTCGGGGGGCAGACCAAACAGATACCGCGCCTCGATCACCTCCAGCGCCTTGTTCATCATGGTGGCCGAATCGACCGAGATCTTGCGGCCCATGACCCAATTGGGGTGGGCGCAGGCCTGATCGGGGGTCACCTCGCGCAAGCGCGCCGGCTCCCAGGTGCGAAACGGCCCGCCCGAGGCGGTGAGGATGATCTTGTCAACCCGCGCGTCCCAGGTGGCGGGGTCTTCGGGCAGCGACTGGAAGATCGCGGAATGCTCGCTGTCGATCGGCAACAGCCGCGCCCCGCCCTCTCGCACGGCCTGCAGGAACACATCGCCACCCACCACGAGGGCTTCCTTGTTCGCCAGCAGCAGCCGCTTGCCCGCACGGGCCGCAGCCAGGCAAGAGGCCAGGCCGGCGGCGCCGACGATGGCCGCCATCACCGCATCGACGCGCGGGTGGGCGGCGACTTCCTCGAGGGCGCCAGCGCCTTGCAAGACCCGTGTCGGCAAACCCTCGGCGGCCAAGCGCGAGGCGAGCTCGCCAGCCGCTGCGGGATCGGCCATCACCGCCAGCGTCGGGCGAAAGCGCGCGCACTGTTGCAGCATCAGGTCGACTTGGCGGGCCGCCGACAGGGCAAAGACTTCGAAGCGATCGGGATGCCGTGCGACGACGTCCAGGGTCTGGGTGCCGATGGAGCCAGTCGAGCCGAGAACGGCGATGCGTTGGGTGTTCATCCGAAATGCGTGAGGGAATGCAGCATCATGGCCAGAGGCAGCGTGGGGAGCAAGGCGTCGACCCGATCGAGCACACCACCGTGCCCGGGCAGCAGACGGCTGGAGTCCTTGGCGCCGGCACTGCGTTTGACCAGCGACTCCAGCAGGTCCCCCAGCACGCTCATGGCCGCCAGAAACACCACCGCGATCACCAGCAAGCCCATGCCCTGTCCCGCCAGGACGGTGTAGAGACTGTGCACCGGGGCCTGCCAGTGGGCGTCGGCCTGGCACCAGACCAGGGCCAGCAGCAGAACACCGGCCATGCCACCCCAGACGCCTTCCCAGCTCTTGCCGGGGCTGATGGCCGGCGCAAGCCGGCGCTGCGTGAACTTCAGGCCGAAGGCCCGCCCGGCGAAATACGCTGCGACATCCGCCACCCACACCAGCACGAAGATGGACAACAAGAAATTGATGCCGATGACGCGGGCCTGAGCCACGGCCAGCCAGGTCAGCCACAGCGCGGCGATACCACCGCACAGGCGCAGGACCTGGGGCACACCGGGCCAACCGGCCACGCCTCGATGCAGGATCCAAGCCCCGCCCAGCACCCACAACGCCGACGCCGCGATCCACAGCAAGGGCAAGGACTGTTCCACCAGGCCGAAGGACCAGGACAGCAGGCACAGCGCCAGGCACGTGCCCATGCAGGCCCAAGAACCCGCCTGCGACAAACCATTGAGCCGGCCCCACTCCCACGCCCCGGCCGCCAGCATCACCAGCACCACACACGCAAAAGGCATGGGCGAGGGCCAGAACAGCGCTGGCAGCAGGATGGCCAGGAGCAGGACGGCGGTGATGATGCGTTGCTTGAGCATGAATCGCGTGTGCCGCCCGAGCGATCGGTGGGGGCCTAGGCGGCCTCGCGATGGGGCGCGCCGCGGACCTGGTCCGAGGTCTTGCCAAAGCGCCGTTCGCGCTGGTTGAAATCGGCGATGGCCGCGTCCAGCGCCTGCGCATCGAACTCGGGCCAGAGCTTCTCGGAAAAATGGAATTCGGCATAGGCCGATTGCCACAGCAAGAAGTTGCTGATGCGATGCTCGCCGCCGGTGCGGATCACAAGGTCGGGATCGGGCACATGCGCCAGGGCGGTGGCCGCGCCCAGGCTGGCCTCGGTGATCGGGCGGCCCTCGGCGGCTAGGCGGGCGGCCGCCTGCGCGATGTCCCAGCGACCGCCGTAGTTGAAGCAGACGTTGAACACCAGACGGTTGTTGCCAGCCGTCAGAGCCTCGGCCTGGGCCAGGCCGGCCTGCATCTTGGCCGGTAGCCCCGAGCGGTCACCGATGAAGTGGATGCGCACGCCTTCGGCCTGTAAGAGGGGCACTTCACGCGCGAGCGCCATGGCCAGGAGATCCAGGAGGCCCGAAACCTCTTCGATCGGACGTTTCCAGTTTTCGGAGGAAAACGCGAAGACGGTGAGGACGTTCACGCCAATGTCGCCGCAGCGGCGCACGCAATTGCGCAGCGCATCCAGGCCCATCTTGTGGCCCGCCACGCGCGGCAGCATCCGGCGGGAGGCCCAGCGGCCGTTGCCATCCATCACGATGGCAATGTGGTGCGGGACGGGGCTCAAGGGATCAGGGCCGGCCAGGGGGGTGGGTACAGGCAGCGCATGGCCGATCAGACGGCCATGATCTCCTGCTCCTTGGCCGCCACCAAGGCGTCGATCTCGGCGATGTGCCGGTCGGTCACCTTCTGGATGTCGGCTTCGGCGCGCTTTTGATCGTCTTCGGAGGCGAGCTTGTCCTTGACGAGTTTTTTCACGTGATCGTTGGCGTCGCGGCGCAGGTTGCGGATGGCGACCTTGCCACTCTCACCCTCGGTGCGCACCAGCTTGGTCATCTCCTTGCGACGCTCTTCGCTCATGGGCGGCATCGGCACCCGAATGAGGTCGCCCATGGCGGCAGGGTTCAGGCCCAGGTCGCTGTCGCGAATGGCCTTCTCGATCTTGGCGCCCATGCCCTTTTCCCAGGGCTGCACGCTGATCGTGCGGGGATCGAGCAGGGCCACGTTGGCGACCTGGCTGATCGGAACCATGGAGCCGTAGTAGTCGACCTGCACCGAATCGAGCATGGCGGGGTTCGCCCGGCCCGTGCGGATCTTGGTGAGGTTGTTCTTGAACGAGGCGATGGACTGGTCCATCTTGCCCTCGGTGGATTTCTTGATCTCGGCAATCGTGCTCATGTCAGGGTTCCTGTGAGGTCAGACGTAGACCAGGGTGCCTTCATCCTGGCCCATCACCACACGACGCAGCGCGCCGTTCTTGAAAATCGAGAACACACGAATCGGCAGCTTCTGATCGCGGCACAAAGCGAAGGCGGTGGCATCCATGATGCCCAGGTTCTGGGCCATGGCCTCGTCGAAACTGATCTTGTCGTACAGAGTGGCTGTCGGGTCCTTCTTGGGGTCGGCGGTGTAGACACCATCGACCTTGGTGGCCTTGAGTACCACCTCGGCCCCGATCTCGGCGCCACGCAGGGCGGCAGCGGTGTCGGTGGTGAAGAAGGGATTGCCGGTGCCCGCAGCAAAGATGACGACCTTGCCTTCTTCGAGGTACTGCAAGGCTTTGGGCCGGACGTAGGGCTCGACCACCTGCTCGATGCCGATAGCCGACATCACGCGGGCCGTCAGGCCCTGCTTGTCCATGGCGTCGGCCAGGGCCAGCGCGTTCATGACGGTGGCCAGCATGCCCATGTAGTCGGCGGTGGCACGGTCCATACCGACCGAGCCGCCGGCCACACCGCGGAAGATATTGCCCCCGCCGATCACCACCGCCACCTGCACGCCCATGTTCACCACCTGCGCCACCTCCTGCACCATCCGCACGATGGTCGCGCGGTTGATGCCGAAGGCGTCGTCGCCCATCAGCGCCTCACCCGACAACTTCAGCAAGATGCGCTTGTGGGCGGGCTGGGCGTCGGGCATGGGTGCGGGCTCCTGTAGTAGGGGTCGAGTTTAGCGGGGGATCAGGCTCCAGGGGATCAGGCGCTGCCCTTGGCGGCGGCGACCTGGGCCGCCACTTCGGCGGCGAAATCGTCAACCTTCTTCTCAATGCCCTCGCCCACCACGTACAGGGTGAAACCCTTCACGGTGGTGCCGGCGGCCTTGAGCATCTGTTCGACGGTCTGCTTGTCATTCTTGACGAAGGACTGGTTGAACAGGGACACCTCCTTGAGGTATTTCTGCACCGAACCTTCGATCATCTTGGCGGCGATGTCGGCGGGCTTGCCCGACTCGGCGGCCTTGGCTTCAGCAACAGAGCGCTCCTTGGCGATCAGTTCGGCCGGCACATCGTTGCTGGTCAGGGCCACGGGCTTCATGGCGGCCACGTGCATGGCCACGTCCTTGGCGGCGGTCTCGTCGCCCTCGTACTGGACCATCCCGCCGATGC
>CANGSD010000084.1 GCA_947455875.1 Comamonadaceae bacterium | reverse complement strand
GCGCGCTCGCCCGGCTGGAAAAGCATCACCACGCGCAAGCCGCCACTGCCCGATGCCGACGTCTGGAAAGACAAGACCGACAAGCTGTCCGAGCTGGTGCGCTGAACCTCCCACATGGATCCCCTGTTGAACCCAGAAGTGATCGAGACAGACGCCGTCATCATCGGCGCCGGGCCCGTCGGCCTGTTCCAAGTCTTCGAGTTAGGCCTGCTAGAGATCAAGGCCCATGTCATTGATTCCCTGGCCTATCCGGGCGGTCAGCCCATTGAGCTGTACCCCGACAAGCCGATCTACGACATCCCGGCCATCCCGGTGTGCACCGGCAAAGAACTCACCGACGCCCTGCTCAAACAGATCGAGCCCTTTGGCGCCACCTTCCACCTGGGCCAGACCGTCACCGTGGTGGAAAAGCAAGCCGATGGGCGCTTTCGGGTCGAGACCTCCAAGGGCGCGCGCTTCCTCACCAAGACCATCTTCATCGCCGGTGGCGTGGGCGCTTTCGAGCCGCGCACGCTCAAGGTCGAGGGTCTCGATCGCTTCGATGGCTCGCAGCTGTTTTATCGCGTCAAGAACCCCGCCGACTTCGCCGGCAAGAACCTCCTGATCGTCGGCGGCGGCGATTCCGCCCTCGACTGGACACTCAATTTCACCGCCGAGGGCCCCAACAAGGCCGAGAGCGTCATCCTCGTGCACCGGCGCGATGGCTTCAAGGCCGCACCGGCGTCGGTGGCCAAGATGCGCGAGCTGTGCGACCAGTACGAGATGCAGTTCATCGTCGGTCAGGTCACCGGCTTCGACGAGCGTGACGGCCAGCTCACAGGCGCCAAGGTCACCGGCGGCGACGGCGTCACCCGCGTGGTGCCGACCGACGCGATCCTGGTGTTCTTCGGCCTCTCGCCCAAGCTCGGCCCGATCGCCGACTGGGGCCTGGACATCGAGCGCAAGCAACTGGTGGTCGACACCGAGAAGTTCTCGACCAACATCCCGGGCATCTTCGCGGTGGGCGACATCAACACCTACCCTGGCAAGAAAAAGCTGATCCTGTCGGGGTTTCATGAGTGCGCGCTGGCCGCCTTTGCCGCCGCCGCACTCGTCTTTCCCGAAAAGGGCAAGATCCATCTGCAATACACCACCACCTCGCCCAAGCTGCACAAGGTGCTGGGCGTTGAATCTCCGGTGTTCGACTAAAAGCGCCCGCGCGCTGCCGAAAAACGCCCGCCTCGCGCGGGCTTTTTTTTGCTCATCCGCTTGATAGACTCGCGGTATGACACAAATGCTGACTATTTTGAACACCGTGGTGCGCGCTGCGGCCCTCCTGTGCGTGGCGGGTGCGGTGCAAGCCAACGACAAGGGGGCCGACAAGGGGGCCGAAAAAGAGGCCCCCCCCTCGCTGGCCTTCAAGGCCACGGCCTCGCACTACGCCAACAGCAACCAGCCCTCGGGCGATGACTACAACGTGCGTGCGAACTATGGTTCGCATGTGGCCTGGATCGGGCGCTACACCCAGGGCCAGGGCGCCGACAACGCCGCTCTGGACCAGACCCGCATCGGCTACGAGTACGTGATGCCCATGCCCTTTGGCCAGATCACCCCCTCCATCCAGACTGCCTCTGGAGGCTTCTGGGGCGCCTCCCTCAGCGCGCAAATCGGCAGCCCCAAGCTGTACGCCATCGTGGGACTGGGCCGCACCAACCTGCGCACCTACTACAACCTGAACTTCGACCCGAACGACGCGGTCACGCTGGGTGTGGGCACGCGCCTGCCTGACAAGGCCCTGTTGTCGGCCTTCGTCGTGCGCGATGACCGTCTGGGCACGGGCCAGACCGTCGGACACGTGGTCTGGCGCAAGGACATCGGCAACGGCCAGCGTCTGACGGTCGATGTCGCCCGCAAGCAGGGACGCCCGGATGCCCAATCCGAATCCGTCAGCGGCAACATGATGTCGTTCGGCTACGACTACCGCAATGTGTTCGCCAAGGTCACGCGCGAGCGCAAGGTCAACTTCGCCAACAACGACCAGACGCGCGTGGCCGCGGGCTTTCGTTTCTAGATTGGCTTGATGCTGCTGACGGGAACGAGCGTGGGCGGGGGCGCGGTGCCCACGTCCACCTCGATCATCCCGTCCACCTCCCGCACCGGATAGCGCTGAAGGTTGCACTGCGGCCTGGGGATCCGGCTGATATGTTCGCCGGTTGCCGCTTCAAACTCCCACAGGTGCTTGCGGCACATGATCACAAAATCTTGGTGCTCGCCATGCACGCTCAGGGGAAATCCTTCGTGCGGGCAGGCGTCGCGATAGGCTCGGACCTCACCGTCTGCACGCAGTAGCACCAGCTTGTGCTCGCCCACGGTCACCGCGTGAAGGACCAGGTCGACCACTTGCGAGACTGGCAAGGCCGCCTGCCAATTGGAATTGGTCTCAGCGCTCATGCAGGCCTTAGCGTCCGGTGAACTGCGCGGGGCGCTTTTCGATGAAGGCGCGTGCGCCCTCCAGATGGTCCTCGGTCTTTTTCAGAATGCTCTGGCCCAGGCGCTCGAAATTACGGGCGGTGTCGGGGTCGACCTTGGCGCAGTTGTTCAACACCACCTTAGCGATCCCCAGCGCCTGCGGCGCGCGTGCCGCCAGCTTCTTGGCAAAGGCCATCGCCGCATCGGCCAATTCCTCGGGGGGATGGATCTCGTCGATCAGGCGATAGTCCAGGGCGCGATCGGCGGGAATCATCTCGCCGGTCATCACCAAGCGCTTGGCCGTGGACAGACCGACGGTGCGCACCAGCCGCGAGCAGCCACCCGAGCCCGGGATCAGGCCCACATTGTTTTCGGGCAAGCCCAGCTTGGCCGTGCTCGCTGCAAAACGAAAATCGCAAGACAGAGCCAGCTCGAGTCCGCCGCCCGCAGCCACGCCATTGATCGCGGCGATCACCGGCACCTCCATGGCCTCAATCTCGTCAAACACGTTGTGGATGTCACGCACCACCCGCCGAAAGCCTCGGGTGCCGATCTCCGCCAGACTCTTCATCCCGCGCACATCCTCGCCCGCAGAAAACGCACGTCCGGTGCCGGTGATGATCAGCACCCGTAGGTTGTCGTCGGCGACCAAGACACCCACCGCATGGCGCAACTCGCTGCGCATTTGCTGGTTCCAAGAATTGAAGCTGTCCGGACGATTCAGCCGCAGCACGGCCACCTGGTCCTGCACCTGCAGGTCGATGAATTCATAGGTCACGATCGGACTCACTTTCCGGTGAAATGGGGCGCGCGCTTCTCCAGGAAGGCCTTGAGGCCCTCGGCCACATCGTCCGAGGCGAACAGCTGGCTCTGGTGGGCACGCTCGATCGCCAGGCCCTGCGTCAGCCCCACTTCCAGACCGTGGTTCATCGACAGCTTGATATAGCCCTGGGCCATGGTCGGGCCTGCGGCGAGCTTGCGCGCATAGGCCAGCACCTCGTCCTCGAATCGCTCGGCTTCAACCAGGCGATCCAGAATCCCCAGCGACAACGCTTCGTCCGGCCCGATCGACTCGCCCGTCACCATCATGTGCAGCGCCTTGCTGCGAGGAATCAATCGGGGCAGGCGCTGCGTGCCACCCATGCCGAGCGAGAGACCCAGATTCACCTCGGCCAGCCCCAGCTTGTACTTGCCCGCCGAGGCGATGCGAAAGTCGCAGCCCAGCGCGATCTCCAGCCCACCCCCGATGCAATGGCCCGAGATCGCCGCGATGAACAGCTTGGGCGTGCGGCCGATGGCATCGACCGCCTCCTGCGCGATGGTCAGGAAGTTGGCAAAGGCGGCGCGGTCCGAGTTTTGCAGCGTGCTGATGTCGGCCCCGGTGCAAAAGAACTTCGGGTTGGCGCTGCGTACCACCGCCACCCGCACAGCCGGATCCTCGGCCACCCGATGCACGGCCTGCGTGAGCTCGCCCAGCATCTGCGCGTCATAGGCATTGGCCGGCGGACGGTTGAAGGTGATGAAACCGACGCCCTGGTCGGCGCTGAAATCGATGGCCATGGGCTACTCCTTGCGATCAGGTGAAACGGCGACCCAGGTCGTTATCGGCAGGCGTCAGGCCCAGCTTGCGGATCTCGGGCAACGCCTCGCGGATGTACTTCTGACGCAGCTGCTCGTTGTCATGCTGCTTGATGCCCCACTTCACATACAGCGGCGAGGTCACCGAGTTGGAGCGACCGAACATGTCCAGCGCCGCGGTCCACCACTTTTGCAGGCGCGCCTGCACGGCGGCCTTGCCCTCGGGGGTCTGGCAGATCTCGCGCAGATGCAAGAAGCCGCTGCGGGTATGAAACTCCTCGTCGGCCTCCAGATCGGGCGCCACGCGCGCCAAGGGCTCGTAGGGGCTACCGGCCCACTCCACGCCCACGTACAGACCCACGCGGTCGATCAGCGCGTGGAACCAGGCCAGATCAATCCAGTCGTCAAACGGCAGATGGAAGGCGTACTGCTTGATCGGCTTGGTGATGTTCGGGTTGGCACCCAGCCCGATCAGAACCTCCTCGCAGATCTTGCCGTGCGCGACCTCCTGGCGAATGATCTCCGCCTCGATCTCCATCGCGCGGCCATGCGGCGCATAGCGCAAGCCGGCATCGGCGATCTTTGCCAGGATCTTGCGGTACTCGGTGTTGCCGTTGTTCTCCAGGTGCTCGTTCAGGAGCAGCTTCACCAGAAGCTCCCGAAACTCCTGCGGCATGTCTGGATCGTTTTCCTTGTAGACGGTGGGGGCGGTTGCGACAGTGTTCATGGTGCTTCCTTCAAAAATACTATCCGGATGGTATCTAAACACAAGCACCCCCTGCTCGGGGATAACCCTGTGCGCCCGCGGCTAGGCCCGACGGGTGGGCGACTTGGGTTTTTTCGCGGGGGTGGCCGCACGCGGCGCGCGCGGGCGCCGGGGCTCGGTCGGCGCCGCCAGAATTCCGCTCAACAAGGTGGTGCGCAGGCCGCGCGTGAGGTCGGCCCCGCCCAGATGGTCCGACCGGCGGAACCACTCGAGAAAGGTGCCATCGTCCAGGGCCTGCACGATGGCCGACATCTCGCGTACCGGCACATCGCTGCGAAACTCCCCGCTTTTCTGGCCGGCGGCAATCAGGCCGTCGATGAAGCTGCGCTGGCGGGTGTAAAGCTCGCGAATGAAGGCCTGCACCTCGCCATCGCGCTCCTTGAACTCCAGCGACATCAGGATCAACAGCAACACTTCGTCGCGGTGCGTGATGCCCAGGCTCGCCTGGTAATGGACATAGGCCACCAGTTTGTCGGTGGCCCCACCCGAGACCTGTTTGACCGCCGCAATCGCGCGGTCCACCACCACGTCTTGCACGCGTCGCAGCAGCTCCAGCAGCACCGCCTCCTTGCTGCCGAAATAAAAGTACACAGCCCCCTTCGTGAGCTGCGCGGCACCGGAGATCTGCTCCAGGTTGGAGGAGCGATAGCCTTGCGAGACAAACAAGCGCAAGGCCGCCTGCAACAGCAGGTCCATGCTGACCGCGCGTTGGGCGGCCTTGGTCGTTTCGGTCCGACGCGGGGACGCGGACGCCGATCGCTTCCGAGGAGTGGGAGAGGTCAAGGGTTTACCCCAGCGCAAGGCTTGAAACAGCGAACATACTATCCAGTCGGTATGTAGTCAACCTGATAGACCCGTATGAGGAGTGCTCGATGAACGTACAGGCCCCCGCTGGTGCCTTGTCGAAAGAGTCGATGGGCCGACCCTTCTGGAACCAACGGCTCGAAACGATCCCCCGCGCTCAATTGGACGCCCTGCACCTCGCACGCATCCAGCGCCTGGTGACCTATGCCTACGAGAACACCGACTTTTATCGGCGCAAGCTCGATGCAGCGGGCGTCAAGCCCTCGGACATCCGCTCGCTGGCCGACTACAAGCGTCTGATCCCAGTCACCGACAAGAGCGAATTCATCGGCCTGCAGCAAGAGCGCCCGCCCTACGGCGACACCCTCGCCTTGCCCCCAGATCTGGTGGCCCACCACTGCGAAACCTCCGGCACCACCGGCGTCCCACTGGCCATTCCGTATTCGATGGTCGGCACCGTGCGCTATGGCGAGTCCTGGGTCTATGGCTTTTGGGGCCTGGGCATCCGCCCCTCGGACACCTTCTACTTCGCCTTCGGCTGGGGCAACTTCGCCGGTTTCTGGAGCGCCTATTGGGGCGCGCG
>CANGSD010000083.1 GCA_947455875.1 Comamonadaceae bacterium | reverse complement strand
TATGCCGCGACAGCCTTGCCCCGGGGCGCCTTGCCCGCGCGCGTCAGCAAGGTACGGGCTTCGCGTTCGTGGGCCTTGACCTCTTCGAGGTTGGCCTCGAGGTCGGCCATCTGCTCCTCGAGCTGACGTCGGTGCTGGGCCAGCACGTCCAGGAACTTGCGCAGCTGCGGGCCGGTGTCGCGCGGGCTGTCGTACATGTCGATGATCTCGCGCGCCTCCGACAGCGACAGCCCCAGCCGCTTGGCGCGCAGCGTGAGCTTCAGACGGGTGCGGTCGCGGGCGCTGTAGGTGCGGTTGCGCCCGCCGGGGCCGGTGCGCTGAGGCTGTAGCAACCCCATGTCCTCGTAAAAGCGCATCGCGCGCGTGGTGAGGTCGAATTCCTGGGCCAGGTCGCTGATGGAATAGGTCTGGGTCGCCATGACAGTGCAGTGATCAAAGAGGCCAGGCCGCCGGTGTGCTGCCTGCGACAGGGCGGCCAAGCGCCCCTGCCTAGAATGCGTGATTACATCTGACGTTTACGTCAACGTCAACGCCATGAATCCCTCCGAGCTCCAGCTCCATTACCCCCTGGGCGACCAGCTGCCCGCCGCCGGCGCCACCGTGGAGGTCGCGCCTGGCGTGCGCTGGATCCGCATGGGCCTGCCCTTTGCGCTGGACCACATCAACCTCTGGCTGCTGCGGGACACGCTCGATGGCCGCGAGGGCTGGACGGTGGTCGATTGCTGCATCACGCGCGACGAGGCCAAGGCGCAATGGGAGCAGATCTTCGCGACGCAGTTAGAGGGGCTGCCCGTGCTGCGCGTGATCGTCACCCATATGCACCCGGACCACATCGGCCTGGCGCACTGGCTGTGCGAGCGCTGGAGCACACCCGCGCACCCGTGTCGCCTTTGGATCAGTGCCACCGACTACTACACGGCCCGCATCAATTCGCGGGGCGACGTCAGTTTCGGCGGCGAAGGCGCCGCGCGGTTCTTCGCCGCCCACGGGCTGACCGATCCCGACTCGCTGGACCAGGTGCGTGCCCGCTCCGGTCATTACGCGACGATGGTGCCCAGGGTGCCAGACCACTTCCGACGGCTGCTGGACGGCGAGGTGATCGCCATCGGCGGGCGCGGCTGGCGCTGCATCAGCGGCTACGGCCACGCGCCCGAGCACATCGCGCTGTACTGCGCTCCCTTGGGCGTCCTGATCGCGGGCGACATGGTCTTGCCCCGCATTTCCACCAACGTCAGCGTGCACGACACCGAGCCCGAGGCCGATCCGCTGGCGGCCTTCCTCGCCTCGATCGACAAACTGCGCGCGCTGCCATCCGACACGCTGGTGTTGCCCTCGCACGGTAAGCCCTTCACCGGGCTGCATGTGCGCATCGAGCAGCTGCATGCCCACCACCGTGACCGGCTAGACGAGGTCCTGGCCGCCTGCACCCAGGCGCCGGCCTCGGCGGCCGACATGCTGCCGGTCTTGTTCAAACGCAAACTAGACCTGCACCAGACCACTTTCGCCATGGGCGAGGCGGTGGCCCACCTGCACACGCTGTGGCGCGCGGGCAAGCTGCAGCGTACGCAAGACACGCAAGGCGTCTGGCGCTTCGCCCCACCCACTACCAAGTCGGCAGCGATTCGTCTTTGAGTTGACCGCGCAGCTGCGCGTAATCGGGCACCACGGTGCCCACCGTGTCCCAGAAACGCGGGCTGTGGTCCATCACCCGCAAGTGGCTCAACTCGTGGGCCACCACATAGTCGATCACCGGCATCCGGAAATGAATCAGGCGCCAATTCAGGCGGATCGACCCGTCGGCGCTGGCCGTGCCCCAGCGGGTGCTGGCGCTGCTCAGACTGAGCTTCTTCCACTGCACGCCCAGAAGCGGGGCGAAGTGCTCCAGACGTTCCGTGAACACGCGCTTGGCCTGCCGCATCAACCAGGCCTGCACCGCGTCGCGGATCTGGGCTTCGGTCGCCAGATGCGACAGCCCCAGATGCAGGGTCAGGCTCGGCACACCGGGTAGGGCATCGGGCGCCGTGTGCAGCATGCCGCCGCCCTTGGAATCCTGGCGCGGATCGAGCACCACGATGACGGTCTCGCCCAGAAAGGGGAAGGCCGCGCCATCGCGCCATTGAATGCGCGCGGTCTCGATGCGTTCACCCCGCACGCGCATTTCGTCCAGCTTTTTCAAGATCCAGGCGGACTTGGACTGCAGGGCCGACTCCACCTCGTACAGCGGCACCCACTTGGGCGCGCTCACCGTCAGGCCCTCGGGGCCCACCATGAAGCCGATGTTGCGACGACGGCCCCGTCGAAATTCATATGCGACGCGCGTGGTCCCCAGTACCGCCTGGCGGTTGGCGCGGGGGTGATCAAACTGCGCCGGCGTCAGCACACGGTCCAGGGGTTCGGCGGGCGGGCTGGTCGCTGGCGCGCGCACGGGCGCACGTTCGGCGACGGGCGCAGCCGCCTTCGGGGCGGGCGCCGGCGAATCGAACAGGTCAAGCGCGAGTTGAAGGAACCTGTTCATCGGTCTGCGCCGTAGGGTATGCCTCGGGGTCGAGTCGTCGCATCTCGGACTCGATCCACGCCTGAACTTCGCGCATCAATTCTTCAGCGTCGCGGCCTTCGCTGGGAATCGGCCGGCCGATCGACACATCGACGATGCCCGGTCGCTTGATCAGGGCCTTGCGCGGCCAGCACTTGGCCGAGGTCACGGCGATCGGAATCACCGGCGCGCCCGTCGCAATGGCCAGGCGCGTGCCGCCCGTCTTGTAGTTGCCGACTTCACCGCGAGGAATGCGGGTGCCCTCGGGGAACATGATCACCCAGATGCCCTGCGCCAGCAGCCGCTGGCCCTGTTCGACCACCTTGTTGAAGGCCTGCGCGCGCTGGCTGCGATCGATGTGGACCATGTCCAGCCGGCGCATCGCCCAGCCGAAAAACGGCACGTGGAGTAACTCGCGCTTGAACACATAGGCCAGCGGATGCGGCATCAGCGTGGGCATGAGGAAGGTCTCGAACGTCGACTGGTGCTTGACCAGCAAGACCGCGGGGCTGCCGTCACCGGGCGGCAGGTGCTCCATGCCGGTCACGCGCACCCGCATCCCCAGGATCCAGCGCGCGCTGCTCACGCAGCCTCGCAACCACCAAGTCGCGAGCCAATACAGGGGCGCACCGCGTGTGAAAAACGACGCCACGATCACCAGGGTGGCCCAGACCGCCAGCGAAGCCCCCATCCACAGGCCATGCACCACCGAGCGGATCACGTTCAGCATGGTCAGCGCGCGCCCACAGCGCGGGAGATCAGGTGCTCGGCGAAGGCGCCCAGGTCCTCGTGCACGCGCGTGGCTGCCGGAAAAGTCTCGGGCAAGGCGCGCCCGCGATAGCCCGCGCCCTTGCCCGTGAGCACCAGATGCGGCTCGCAGCCGACAGCGATGCCCGCTTGCAGGTCACGCAATTGGTCGCCCACCACCGGCATGCCATGCAGGTCCACACCGAAACGCTCGCCGATTTGTTCGAACAAGCCAGGCAGCGGCTTGCGGCAGTTGCAAGCATCGTCCGGGGTGTGCGGGCAATAGAACACCGCATCGACCCGCCCGCCCTGCGCCGCCAGCAGCTTGTGCATCTTGGCGTTCATGGCGTTCAGGGCCGCCACGTCAAACAGCCCCCGACCCAGACCCGCTTGATTGGTCGCCACCACCACATGCCAGCCCGCGTGATTCAAGCGCGCAATCGCCTCGATCGCGCCAGGCAGGGGCTCCCACTCGGCCGCCGACTTGATGTACTCCTGGCTGTCGGCATTGATGGTGCCGTCGCGATCGAGGATGACTAACTTCATGCAGCCAGCCGCGATAGATCGGCCACCCGGTTCATCGCCCGGTGCAGCAGTGCCAGCAGGCCCAGGCGGTTCAGTCGCAGGTCGGCTTCCTCGGCGTTGACCATCACGCCATCAAAGAACGCATCGACCGGCGCGCGCAGCGCCGCGAGCATCTGCAAAGAGCCGGTGTAGTCGCCCGCCTGAAACTTCGCATCGGCCTGCGGCACGAGCTGGCCCACCGCCGCGTGTAGCGCCTTCTCGGCCTCCTCTTTGAGGAGGGCCGGGTTCACATGGGCGTCGGCGCGCTCGGCTTTTTTCAGGATGTTGGCAATGCGCTTGTTGGCAGCCGCCAGCGAAGGCGCCTCGGGCAGCGCCGCGAAGGCGCGCACCGCGGCGAGTCGCTTGGCCACGTCGCCCAGACGTTGCGGCTGCAGGGCCAGCACCGCGTCCACTTCCTGGGCGCTGTAGCCCTGCTCGCGCAGCAGACCCGCCAGTCGCTCGTAGACAAACGTGGACAACTGCCCCAGCGCCTCGGGCGCGGCCTGCGGAAACAGCGCCATCGCCGACCCGAGCAGCTCGCCCAGCGCCAGCGGCAGATCACGCTCCATCAGCATGCGCACGATGCCCAGCGCGTGACGACGCAGCGCGAAAGGATCCTTGTCGCCGGTGGGCAATTGGCCGATGGCAAACAGGCCTGCCAGGGTCTCGAGCTTGTCGGCCAGGGCAACGACCAAGCCCGTGGCGTGTCGGGGCAATGCGTCGCCGGCGAAACGCGGCTTGTAGTGGTCTTCAATCGCGTCGGCGATTTCGGCGGGCAGGCCGTCGGCCTGCGCGTAGTAGCGGCCCATGATCCCTTGCAGCTCGGGGAACTCGCCCACCATGTCGGTGAGCAGGTCGGCCTTGGCCAGGTGGGCCGCCTGATCGGCGTGCTGCGCCAGGGCGTCATCGCCCAATTGGGCGCCGATCAAACGGGCCAGCGCGCGCACGCGCTCGGTGCGCTCGCCCTGTGTGCCCAGTTTGTTGTGATAGACCACCTTGGCCAGACCGGCTACGCGCGAGGTCAGCGACTTCTTGCGGTCTTGATCAAAGAAGAACTTGGCATCGGCCAGACGCGGGCGCACCACGCGCTCGTTACCGCCGGTCACCGCGCTGGCGTCGGCCGGACAGATATTGCTCACGACCAGGAACTGGTGGGTCAGACGCCCCGATGCATCGAGCAGCGGGAAGTATTTCTGGTTGGCCTTCATCGTGAGGATGAGGCATTCCTGCGGCACGTCCAGGAACTGCTTCTCGAACTGACACAGAAGCACATTCGGGCGCTCGACGAGTGCAGTCACTTCATCGAGCAGCGCCTCGTCGTCGATCGGCCGCACACCGCCACCCACCTTCGCCGCCGCAGCAGCCAGCTGGCGCGCGATCTCGGCGCGTCGGGCCTCGAAGCTGGCGATCACCGCGCCATCGCTTGCCAGCGTTTCCGCATACGCATCGGCATGGGCCAGCGTCACTTCGGGCTTGGCCGCTTCGAAGCGGTGGCCGCGGGTGGTGTTGCCGGCAGTGAGCCCCAGCGCCTGCACCGGCACCACGGTGGCCCCATGCAGCGCCAGCAGCGAATGCGCAGGCCGCACGAACTTCACATCGGTCCAACCGTCGGTCAATTGGTAGGTCATGACCTTGGGGATCGGCAGCTTGGCAATCGCCTCCGCCAGTGCCTTTTGCAGGCCCTCGGCCAGCGTCGCGCCGCGCACCTGGCTGTCGTAGAACAAGGCTTCAGCCTTGCCATCGAGCGCACGCCGCAGCGATGCCGCCACCGAGGCATCCGCCCCCAGCGACTGCAGCTTCTTGACCAGGGCAGGCGTGGGCGCGCCGGCGACGTCCAGGCCCACGCTGACCGGCATCAGCTTGTGCGACACCGACTTGTCTGCGGCCTGCGAGGCCACAGCGGTCACATGGGCTGCAAGTCGGCGCGGAGAGGCAAAGGCGGTGAGGGTGGCGCCGGCTGTGGCCAGCCCCTGGGCCTGCAACTGCTCGAACAGCACGTCGGCAAAGGCCTGTCCCAGTTTCTTCAGGGCCTTCGGCGGCAGCTCCTCGACGAAAAGTTCGACGAGCAGGTTCTGTGAATTTGCCATGGTACTCAGGCCGCCTTCTTCTGAAGTTCGGCCACCCACTCGCGCGGCGCCATCGGAAAGCCCAGGCGCTCGCGGCTCTCGTAGTAGCTCTGGGCCACGCTGCGTGCCAGGTTGCGGATGCGGCCGATGTAGGCCGCGCGTTCGGTCACGCTGATCGCGCCACGCGCATCGAGCAGGTTGAAGCTGTGGGCCGCCTTGAGCACCTGCTCGTAGGCGGGCAGGGCCAGCTGCTGCTCCATCAGGTGCTTAGCCTGCTTCTCGTGGGCGGCGAAGGCGGTGAAG
>CANGSD010000082.1 GCA_947455875.1 Comamonadaceae bacterium | reverse complement strand
CGCGGATCTTAAACGGACGGTGGGGCCTGACCCGGGCCGGGGTCTGGCCCCAGCACACGGCAATGCAAGGCCAGGCAGGTGATGTCGTCATGGGGTTCGACGTTCTGGGCGTAGCGGTCCAGTCGAGCGAGCAGGCGCTCGATCGCTTCGCGGGCGGCCTCGGCGGGGCGCCCGTCGAACAGGGCCGACAGGCGCGACTTGCCAAATTCCTGGCCGTCGGCGTTGACCGCCTCGGTGACGCCGTCGGTGAACACCAGCAAGGTGTCACCGGGCGCCAGATCGACCACGCCCGTCGGATAGGACAGGCCCGGCACCACGCCCAATGCGGTGCCGCCGGGGCCATCGAGCCACTCCAGGCCGCCCCGCGCACGCAGCAGCAGAGGCGGTGGGTGTCCGGCAAGGGCATACACCAGACGGCCGCTGACCGGGTCGTACTGACCATAGAAGGCGGTGACAAACATGCTCGATTCGTTGTCCGCGCACAGACTGTCGTTGACCTCGCCCACCACCTCGCCTACTGCCTGCGTGCGCTGCGTGGCGATCGCCCGCAGCAAAGTCTTGGACACCATCCCAAACAAGCCCGCCGGAATGCCCTTGCCACTGACGTCGGCGACCACCAGGCCGCGTCGGCCTGCGGGCAGCTCGAAGTGGTCGTAGAAATCACCGCCGATGTCTTTGGCGGCACGCATGGTGCCCCACAGGGCATAGCGCGGATCCTGCGGCCATTGGCGAGGCAGGATGGACTGCTGCAATCGCGCGGCGATATCCAGCTCGCGGCGCAGACTGCCCAATTGCAAGGACTCGCGAAACACGCGCGTGACCGCATCGAACCAAGGCTGCCAGACAGGTGGCACGCGCGGCACGCCCTGAGGCTGAAGGCTGGATTCGGACATCGCGTGACCCACCAGACGAGCCGCGGGGCCGACAAAGTATCGCCAGGTCACGGTGTAGAGGACAGCCATCATCAAACCGAGCACGATCAAGATGGTCGACACCCCGGCGCCCCGTTGCACCAGCAAGGCCTGCCATAGGGTCGGGCGTGCCACCGAATAAACCAGTTGCCAGGGGGCCGAAGCGAGCGGGCGGCGAATGACGACCCCCCCTGCTTGCGCCTGCGGGGCCAGGGTGGGCCCCAAGCGTGCAGGTGATCGCGACGTGTGCGATTGCAGCGACTGAGCGGGATGGGTCAACACCCGGCCCTGCGCATCGACCACGGCGGCGGTACCGACCGCATACCCGATCGTGGCCTCAACCTTGTCCAGGACCTGGAGCCGAAAGTCGATCGCGAGCACGCCGAGGAAGCGATCACCGGCGTAAACCGGCACTGCCATCGGGACCAGCAGGCCCAGGTCGGCGCCAGCGAAATAAGGCTGCGCCCAATCACTGCGACGGCTCGGTTGGATGTCGGACTGGCCAAATTGCCACAGCGCGTCGTTCGCCGAACCGGCGCGGGTTGCCGCAGGCAGCCACGGCGTCTCGAAGCGGAAATCATGCACCGACAGGAAGCTGATCCGACCGACTGCAGGCAGATGAACCGCCATCGCCTGTAATTGAGGGACGATCGCCAATAACGCCCCCAGGTCGCAATAGAAAGCATCGCTGCGCCCGGCCAGTCGGCCCTCGCCTTGAAGGCGACTGCTTGCGGTACGACCGGCCACGGTTTGCCAAGTGAACTGGGGGCCGGTCTGGCGCAAGGGGCCCTCGGTGACCTGGCGTCGCCCCACCTGACAGGCGTCCTGGGTCTGGTGAGCAACCAGGGTCGTGCGTAAGGTGTGGGCCTGATCGACCATCGCGCGCAAGACAGCATCCAGGATGCGGCCGTGACGCTCGACCTGCGCCTGCACCTGCCCCACCTGGACCTGCAGGTCCTGCCTCAGTTGAAAAAGGAAGAACCCCAGTAAGCCCAGGACGACTGCGACATAAGCGCTTGCAATCGTCCAGTTATAGCGGCGTAGGAGCCGCTGTTCAGGCGATATGGCCTGATGGCCTGAGCGAGGCCACGCGAGCCCTGACATGACTGCTTCTCCATCGTGTGACCGCGATGAATAAGCATATAGAACTCACTTAAATAGGCAAAGTCTGTACCTTATATTTCACAAAGTGTCGGCTGAGAGCCGTGCTGGGGCAGACCGCCTTCAGGAAGTCGTGGACGTGAGCAGGCCACGGGCCGCAAGGTTGGCAAAGAAAGCCTGCAGGCCGAAGCGCCAGGGCGGGGCTTGCTCGCTGTGGGTCACGGCGTTGCACAACTCACCCAGGTGAGCGCTGCGGATGCTGACCACATCACCGAGCTTGTGGGTGAAGCCCGCGCCGGGGCGGTCGCGATCGTCGATGGGCGCGAACAGCGTGCCCGTAAACAGCATGAAGCCATCGGGGTACTGGTGGGCCGCCACGGTCTGCGCCACCAAGTCGGTGGGGTCGCGGCTGATGCGGGCCAGGTTGTTCAGGCCCTGCAGCACGAAGCCGTCCAGGCCCTCGACCCGCAGGTCCACCGTCTCCTGGCGCAGGTCGTCCAGGCTGAAGGTCTCGTCGAACAGGCGGATGAAGGGACCGATGGCGCACGAGGCGTTGTTGTCCTTGGCCTTGCCCAGAAGCAGCGCGCTACGACCCTCGATGTCACGCAGGTTGACGTCGTTGCCCAGGCTGGCGCCGACGATGCGGCCGCGGCTGTCGACCGCCAGCACCACCTCGGGCTCGGGATTGTTCCAGGCCGAGTCGCGGCGGATACCCACCTGTGCGCCGGTGCCCACGGCGGCCAGTACCGGAGCTTTGGTAAAGACCTCGGCATCGGGGCCGATTCCCACCTCGAGGTATTGGGACCACAGACCCTGCTCCTGCAACAGCTTTTTCAAGGCCATGGCTGCAGGCGAGCCGGGCCGCACGGCCTGCAGGTCTTGCCCCACCGAGGCTTCGACCTGGGCACGCAGCGCTTGTGCGCGCGCAGGATCGCCGCCAGCGCGTTCTTCGATCACGCGCTCTATCAGGCTGGTGGCAAAGGTGACGCCCGCCGCCTTGATCACCTGCAGGTCGCAGGGCGCCAGCAGGTGCGCCTGGGTGGGCGTCGCGCCGGGCTGCCAACTGGCGGCCAGCAAATCCTGCAAGCTGCCCAGGCGCACACCGGGCGTGGCGCGCACGCGGGCCACGGCGTCGGGCAGATCGAGCAAACCGCTCATGGTGGGAAAGGTGGCCGAGAGGTCGTACACGCCATCGGCGCGCACCACGGCGACCGAGGGACCGGGCACGGACCCCTGGGCGGACCAGACGCGGGCTAGCAAGGTACCGGCGCAGCCGTCATCGGGCAGGCAACGGGTGGAATCGAGTGTCATGAGAAGTCGCAAATTCAATCAGGGCTCAGTGGGCGCGTTCACCTTGGTTGCCGCCTGGGTGATCTCGCCCCAGGTACTGGCGTCGATGCTGATGCCTTCGCGTTCGCGCTGCGCACGGGCCGCGCGCTCGGGATCGCCGGCGACCTGCACCGCCGGCACGCCCTGCGCGGACGGCGCACCGCGTAGCCAGTCGATGAAGGCCACGGTCTCGCGGTCGAAGGTCTCACGTGGCCCCAGACGGGCCGGGTCGATGAGGATGGTCAGCATGCCGTTGTAGACGGCACGCACGCCCTCGTGCTTGCGATGCCAGGTGCCCATGCCGGTGAGGGCACCCCCGAGCAGCTCGCAGGCGGTGGCCAGGCCGTAGCCTTTGTGTTCGCCGAAGGTCAGGAGCGCGCCGAACAGGTTGCCGCGCGCGCCCGGCGTTTGCGGCACGACCACCACACCGGGGTCCGTGGTGGGCCGACCGTCCGGATCGATCAGGTAGCCCGGCGCCACGGCTCGGCCCTCGTTGTGAGCGACACGCATCTTGCCCTGGGCGACACGGCTGGTGGCGAAATCCAGGACAAAGGGCGGCTGGCCCGCGACGGGGATGCCGATGCAGCAGGGGTTGGTGCCGAAGCGTCCATCGGCACCGCCCCATGGCGCCACCGCAGGCGAGGCCTGCACGTTCACGAAATGCAAGGACACCAGGCCCGCTTGCACCGCCATCTCGGCCCAGTGACCGATGCGCCCGATGTGGTGGGCGTTGGCCAGCGTCATGATGCAGCTGCCATGCTGGCGGGCGCGTTCAATGCCCAGTGTCATGGCCTGCTCGCCCACCACCTGACCGTAGCCTCGCTGGCCGTCCAGGGCCAGCAAAGTGCCGATGTCCAGGGTGATGTGCACACCGGTGTTGGGCTTGAGGCCCCCCTCGAGGACGGCATCGACATAGCGAGGCAGCATGCCGACACCATGCGAGTCATGGCCCGAGAGGTTGGCCAGCACCAGGTTGGCCGCGACGGTGCGGGCTTCGGCTGGCGCACTGCCAGCGGCCTGCAGGATGCGTTCGCAATGCGCGCGCAAGGCGGGTGCGGAGATGAGGCGCGCCGTCATCACATCACCGCCCCGAGTTGCCAGGGCACGAACTCGCTCTGGCCGTAGCCATGCAGCTCGCTGCGCGTACGCTCGCCCGAGGCCACCGCCAGCACCTGCTCGAAGATGCGCTGGCCCATGGCCTCGACGCTCACGCCCCCGTCGACGATGTCGCCGCAGTTGATGTCGATGTCATCGCCTTGGCGTTTCCACAGCGCGCTGTTGGTGGACAGCTTGAGCGAGGGCGAGGGGATGCAACCATAGGCCGAGCCGCGCCCGGTGGTGAAGCACACGATGTTGGCACCGCCCGCCACCTGGCCGGTGGCGGAGACCGGGTCGTAGCCGGGAGTGTCCATGTAGACAAAGCCACGCGAAGTCACCGGTTCGGCGTATTCGTACACCGCCTGCAAACTGGTGGTGCCGCCCTTGGCCACTGCGCCCAGGGATTTTTCGAGGATGGTCGTCAGGCCGCCGGCCTTGTTGCCCGGTGAGGGGTTGTTGTTCATCTCGCCGCCGTTGATGCGGGTGTAGTCCTCCCACCAGCGTATGCGGGCGATCAGCTTTTCACCGACCTCGCGGCTTACGGCGCGGCGCGTGAGCAGGTGCTCGGCGCCATAGATCTCGGGGGTTTCGCTCAGGATGGCGCTGCCCCCGTGAGCCACCAGCAAATCGACCGCTGCGCCCAGCGCGGGGTTGGCGCTGATGCCGGAGTAGCCGTCGGAGCCGCCGCACTGCAAGCCGATGGTGAGGTGCTCGGCGCTGCACGGCACGCGCTGCACCGCGTTGGCGGCGGGCAGCATCTCGCGCACCAGGGCGATGCCGTGTTCCACGGTCTTGCGGGTGCCGCCCGTGTCCTGGATGTTGAACACGCGCAGGTTCTCGCCTTCGCGCAGGCCGCCATGGGCCAGCCAGGCGCTGATCTGGTTGGACTCGCAGCCCAGACCCACCACCATGACGCCCGCGAAATTGGCGTGGGTGGCATAGCCGGTGAGCGTGCGCTCCAGCACCTGCATGCCCAGGCCCTCGGTGGCCATGCCGCAACCGGTGCCGTGCGTGAGGGCGACCACGCCATCCACATTCGGGAAATCGGCCAGCGCCTGCGGGTTCATCTGGCGCGAGAAGTGGTCGGCAATGGCGCGTGCGGCGGTGGCCGAGCAATTGACGCTGGAGAGGATGCCGATGTAGTTGCGGGTGGCGACGCGCCCGTCGGCGCGCACGATGCCCTGGAAGGTGGCCTGGCGGCGCGCAGGCTGGGGCTTGATGTCGACGCCAAAGGCATAGTCACGCTCGAAGTCGCCCATGACGAGGTTGTGCGTGTGCACATGCTCGCCGGCGGCAATCGGTTTGCTGGCAAAGCCGATGATCTGGTTGTAGCGGCGCACGGGCTGGCCCACCGAGATGGCGCGGGTGGCGACCTTGTGACCGGGCGGGATCAGGCCCTTGACCACCACCGATTCGGCGGTGGTGCCGCCCACGAGTTGGTTGCGGGCGATCAGGACGTCGTCCTGGGGATGCAGGCGGATGAAAGGAGTCATGCGAGAGCGAGTGATTCAGGACCTTGGGTTCAATAGACCATCTTGGGCAGCCACAACACCAACTGAGGGAAGTAGGTGATGACGCCCAGTGACAGCAGCAGGGGCACCAGCCACGGCAGGATGGCCATGGTGGTGCGTTCGACCGAGAGCTTGGCCACGCGCGCGAGCACGAACAGCACCATGCCCATGGGCGGATGCAGCAAACCGATCATCAGGTTCAACACCATCACCAGGCCGAAGTGAACCAGATCGATGCCCAGTTGCTGGCAGATCGGCACCAGGAT
>CANGSD010000081.1 GCA_947455875.1 Comamonadaceae bacterium | reverse complement strand
GATCGAGCCCATGCCGCCGATCACCACCACGGCGAAGACCACGATGATCAAGTTGGAGCCCATGAGGGGGTTGACCTGGATGATGGGTGCAGCCAGCACGCCCGCCAGACCTGCCAGGGCGGCGCCGGCACCGTAGGTGAGCATCACCATGAGCGGCACGTTGACGCCGAAGGCCTGCACCAGCTTGGCATTTTCGGTGCCTGCGCGCAGGTAGGCACCCAGTCGGGTGCGCTCGATCAGGTACCAGGTGCCCAGACAGACGACGAGGGAGGCTACCACCACCCAGGCGCGGTAATTGGGCAGGATCATGAAGCCCAGATTGGTGGCCCCGGCCAGTGCCTCAGGCACCGGATAGGACTGACCCGAGACGCCGTATTGGTCACGGAAGACGCCTTCCAGGATCAACGACAGGCCGAAGGTGAGCAGCAGACCGTACAAGGGATCGAGCCCGTACAGCCGCTTGAGGAAACTGCGTTCGATGACCACCCCGAGTGCGCCCACCATCAGGGGGGCGAGCACTAGGGAGGCCCAGTAATTCACGCCCCACTTGTCCAGCATGATCCAGGACGCGAAGGCGCCCACCATGTACAGGGCGCCGTGCGCGAAGTTCACGATGTCGAGCAGGCCAAAGATCACGGCCAGGCCCAGACTGAGCATGGCGTAGAAGGCGCCGTTGACCAGGCCGAGCATCAGCTGGCCCAGGAAGGCCTGGATCGGGATGCCAAAGATTTCTGTCATGGAATGCGTGCGATCAGCCGCGCCGCCGCTCCCGGTGGGAGCGTACGGCGCGTGGGGTGGGTCGTGTCAGGCGATCACTTCCAGAGCGGGCACTTGCTCTCGGCTTTGGTGGTCCAGGCTTCTTCGCCCTTCATCACCTGCACGACGTTGTAGTAATCCCAGGGCTCGGTGGACTTGTCCGGCGACTTCACCTGCATCAGGTACATGTCGTGGATCACGCGGCCGTCGGCGCGCACATAACCGCCCTTCATGAAGATGTCGTTGAACTTGGTCTTGCGCAGGTGGGTCAGCACCTTCTCGGCGTCGTCGCTGCCAGTGGCCTTGACCGCGTTCAGGTACTGCAGGGTGGCCGAGTAGTCGGCGGCCTGGATGGAGGAGGGCATGCGCTTCATCTTCTCGAAGAAGCGACGGGCCCAGGCGCGGGTCTCGGGGGTCTGGTTCCAGTACCAGCTGTCGGTCAGGTACATGCCCTGGGTGGTCTTCAGACCCAGCGAGTGGATGTCGTTGATGAACACCAGCAGACCGGCCAGCTTCATGGTCTTGGTGATGCCGAACTCGTTGGCGGCCTTGATGGCGTTGATGGTGTCACCGCCGGCAGTGGCCAGACCCAGGATCTGGGCCTTGCTGCCCTGCGCCTGCAGCAGGAAGGAGGAGAAGTCGCTGGCGTTCAGGGGCGAGCGCACGGCGCCGGCCACGGTGCCACCGGAGGCCTGCACCACGCGGGTGGTGTCGGCTTGCAGCTGGTGGCCGAAGGCGTAGTCGGCAGTCAGGAAGTACCAGCTCTTGCCGCCGGCCTTGACCACCGCATTGCCCGTGCCCTTGGCCAGTGCCGTGGTGTCATAGGCCCAGTGCAGGGTGTAGGGGGTGCACTGGTCGTTGGTCAGGGCCGAGGTGGCGGCGCCGATGGCGATGAAGGGCTTTTTCTTCTCGGCGGCGATCTTGGCCATGGCCAGATTGGTGCCGGAGTTGGTGCCGCCAATCAGCATGTCCAGACCCTGGGTGTCGAACCATTCGCGGGCCTTGGTGGCGGCGACGTCGGGCTTGTTCTGGTGGTCAGCCGAGACGAGCTCGACTTTCTTGCCGTTGATGGCGCCGCCCATGTCGGCGATGGCCATGCGGATGGCCTCGACACCGCCCTGGCCGTCGATGTCGGCATAGACGCTGGACATGTCGGTGATGATGCCGATGCGGATCACGTCGCCCGAGATCTGGGCCTGTGCGGACCCGGCGGCGGCAAACAAGCCGCAAGCGGCGAGGCTGCAGGCGGCGGCGATTTTTTTGAGTTTCATGACGCGACTCCTTCTTCTTTAAAAAAAATGGTCCCGGCGCGTCAGACGCCGAGGTACTCCTGCAGCATGGACTGGTTGTCCTGCAGCTGGTCCTGCGCGAACTCGCGCACGATCTTGCCGTGTTCCATCACGTAAAAGCGATCGGCCAGGGGGGCAGCGAAGCGAAAGTTCTGTTCGACCAGCACGATGGTGTAGCCCCGGGCCTTGAGCTTGCGGATCATCTCGGCGAGCTTTTGCACGATGACGGGGGCCAGGCCTTCAGAAATCTCGTCGAGCAGCAGCAGGCGCGCGCCGGTTCGCAGGATACGGGCCACCGCCAGCATCTGCTGCTCGCCACCGGACAGGCGGGTGCCGGGGCTGGCCGCACGCTCCTGCAGGTTGGGGAACATCTCGTAGATCTCGTCCACGCTCATGCCGCCTTCACCCACCACCGGTGGCAGCATCAGGTTTTCTTCGGCCGAGAGGCTGGCAAAAATGCCGCGTTCCTCGGGGCAGTAGCCCACGCCCAGGCGCGCGACCTTGTGCGACGGCAGCTTGATGGCCTCTTGCCCGCGCACCTGGATGGAGCCGGTGCGCCGGCCGGTCAGGCCGACGATGGCGCGCATGGTGGTGGTGCGACCGGCGCCGTTGCGACCGAGCAGGGAGACGACCTCGCCCTCATGCACGGTCAGGTTCACGCCGTGCAGCACGTGCGACTCGCCATACCAGGCGTTGAGGTTGTCGATGCGAAGCAGTTCGGTGGGGGCTGTCATTCAATGCGCCCCTTGCAGCTCGGTGTCGGCCGAGCCCATATAGGCCTCGATGACCAGCGGATTGCGCGAGACCTCGGCGTAGGGGCCGTCGGCAATCACCGCGCCACGTTGCAGCACAGTGATGCGGTCGGCGATGGAGGACACCACGTTCATATTGTGTTCGACCATGAGGATGGTGCGACCGATCGAGACTTTCTTGATCAACTGGGTCACGCGTCCGACGTCTTCATGGCCCATGCCCTGGGTGGGCTCGTCGAGCAGCATGAGGTCGGGCTCGAGGGCCATGGTGGTGGCCAGCTCGAGGGCGCGCTTGCGGCCGTAGGGCAGGTTGACGGTGAGCTCGTCGGCGAAGTCTTGCAGGTCGACATCGGCCAGCAACTGGCGGGCGCGCTCGTGCAGGGGGTGCAATGACGACTCGGACTTCCAGAAGTGAAAGGAGGTGCCCAGATTGCGTTGCAGCGCGGCGCGCACGTTCTCGAGGACCGTCATGTGCGGGAATACCGCCGAGATCTGAAACGAGCGCACGATGCCGCGACGGGCGATCTGCGCGGGCTTCTCGTGGGTGATGTCGACGCCCTGGTAGCGGATGGTGCCGCGCGTGGGCGGCAGGAATTTCGTGAGCAGGTTGAAGAAGGTGGTCTTGCCTGCGCCGTTGGGGCCGATCAGCGCGTGGATGTGGCCACGCTGCACCTTCAGGTCGACGTTGTTGACCGCGACGAAGCCCTTGAACTCCTTGGTCAGGCCTTGCGTCTCCAGGATGTACTCGTCTGCCAAATCACGCTCCCAAACGAAATAGGGGCACCGAAGTGCCCTTTATGCAGCTCCCAACTATAGGGGTAATTGACACGCTGCGCCACACGGGTCAACCCCTAGGTTGGTCAAATAGCCCACTATCGCACTGGGCTATTGGGGCGTCACATATTGCGCCGGTACTGCCCGCCCACCTCGAACAGGGCCGAGGTGATCTGACCCAGCGAGCACACGCGCACCGCGTCCATCAGCACCTCGAATACATTGGCGTTGTCGATCACGGCGCGTTGCAGACGCGCCAGCATGGCCGGGGCGGCGTCGGCATGGCGCGCATGGAAGTCGTGCAGGCGGGCCAGCTGATTGCGCTTTTCTTCCTCGGTGGAGCGAGCCAGCTCGAGCTTTTCGGGGATCGGATCACCCTTGGGATTGCGGAAGGTGTTCACGCCGATGATCGGCAGTTCGCCGGTGTGTTTGAGCATCTCGTAATGCATGCTCTCGTCCTGGATGCGGCCGCGCTGATAGCCGGTCTCCATGGCGCCCAGCACGCCGCCGCGCTCGGCGATGCGCTCGAACTCGGCGAGCACCGCTTCTTCGACCAACTCGGTCAGTTCTTCGATGATGAAGGCGCCCTGGCTGGGGTTCTCGTTCTTGGCCAGGCCCCATTCGCGGTTGATGATCAACTGAATGGCCATCGCGCGGCGCACGCTGTCTTCGGTGGGCGTGGTGATGGCTTCGTCAAACGCGTTGGTGTGCAGCGAGTTGCAGTTGTCGTAGATCGCGATCAGCGCCTGCAGCGTGGTGCGGATGTCGTTGAACTGGATCTCCTGCGCGTGCAGGCTGCGCCCCGAGGTCTGGATGTGGTACTTGAGCTTTTGCGAGCGATCGTTGGCGCCGTACTTTTCTTTCATGGCCACCGCCCAGATGCGACGGGCCACCCGCCCCATCACCGTGTACTCCGGGTCCATGCCGTTGGAGAAGAAGAAGGACAGATTGGGCGCGAAGTCGTCGATGTGCATGCCCCGCGCCAGATAGGCCTCCACAAACGTGAAGCCGTTGGACAGGGTGAAGGCCAGCTGCGAGATCGGGTTGGCGCCGGCTTCGGCGATGTGATAGCCGGAGATCGAAACCGAGTAGAAATTGCGCACGTCGTGGTGGACGAAGTACTGGGCGACGTCGCCCATGACCTTCAGGCTGAACTCGGTGGAGAAGATGCAGGTGTTCTGGCCCTGATCTTCTTTCAGGATGTCGGCTTGCACCGTGCCGCGCACATGGGCCAGCACCCAGGCGCGGATCTTGGCGGCTTCGGTGTCGGTGGGCTCGCGGCCGTTGTCGGTCTTGAACTTTTCCAGCTGCTGGTCGATGGCCGTGTTCATGAACATGGCCAGGATGCTGGGCGCCGGGCCATTGATGGTCATGGACACCGAGGTGGTGGGCGCGCACAGATCGAAGCCGCCATACAGCACCTTCATGTCGTCCAGCGTGGCGATCGAGACGCCGGAGTTGCCGACCTTGCCGTAGATGTCGGGGCGTTCGTCGGGGTCGTTGCCATAGAGCGTGACCGAGTCGAAGGCGGTGGACAGGCGCTTGGCTGGCATGCCCTCGGACAAGAGCTTGAAGCGACGGTTGGTACGGAACGGATCGCCCTCACCGGCGAACATACGGGTGGGGTCTTCGTTCTCGCGCTTGAAGGCGAAGGTGCCCGCGGTGTAGGGGTAGCTGCCGGGGACGTTATCCAGCATCAGCCACTTGAGGATCTCGCCGTGGTCTTCCCACTGCGGCAGGCTGACCTTGCGGATGACGGTGCCCGAGAGCGATGTCGTGGTGAGCGCGGTGCGGATTTCCTTGTCGCGGATCTTGACCACGTACTCGTCGCCGGCATAGGCCTGTTGCATGGCGGGCCACTGCTGCAGCAGGCGACGGGCGTCGGCGTCCAGGCGCTCCTGGCGCTTGGCGGCCAGGTCAAGTGCCGCCTCGCAGGCCGGCGCACGATCGGGCTTGTCCACCTTGAGCATGGCGGCAGCGGCCTGCAGCTGCTGGATTTCGCGCGCCAGCGTGGCCTGCGCGCGTGCGCGCTTTTTGTAGCCCCGCACCGTGTCGGAGATCTCGGCCAGATAGCGCGTGCGCGCGGGCGGCACGATGGGCGTCTGGTTGGTGCTGTGACGCACGTCCACGCGCGGCAAGCGTCCGTCTTGTAGCTTCAGGCCCAGGGCCTGTAGGCGCAGCTTGAGCGACTGGTACAGGGCAGTGACGCCGTCGTCGTTGAAGCGGGCCGCCATGGTGCCAAACACCGGCATGGATTCGGTGGGCGTGGTCCAGGCTTCCTGATTGCGTTGCACCTGCTTGGCTACATCGCGCAGGGCGTCGGCCGCGCCTTTGCGGTCGAACTTGTTGATCGCGATGAACTCGGCGAAATCGAGCATGTCGATTTTCTCGAGCTGGCTGGCGGCGCCGAACTCGGGCGTCATCACATACATCGGCACATCGACATGCGGCACGATGGCGGCGTCGCCCTGGCCGATGCCTGAGGTCTCGACCACGATCAGGTCAAAGCCGGCGGCCTTGCACGCGGCCACCACATCGGGCAGGGCCGCAGAAATCTCGGAGCCGAAATCGCGCGTGGCCAGCGAGCGCATGAAGACACGCGGGCCTTCGCGCCAGGGGTTGATCGCGTTCATGCGGATGCGGTCACCCAGCAGGGCGCCACCACTCTTGCGACGCGAGGGGTCGAT
>CANGSD010000080.1 GCA_947455875.1 Comamonadaceae bacterium | reverse complement strand
TTGCACCGTCAACGACAACGACAAAGAAAAAAGCCCCCCGCCGACACAGCACCGCTCACCCCGCACCCAGAAGCCATCAGGCTCAAGGGAGTGCCGCATGTTCTCCGCGTGGATGATTGGCTTCCTGCTGGTGATGGCCACCTTGGTCTGGGTCGCGGTCATCGTGGGCCTACCCCAACCCGCCATCGGGCTGGCCATCGGCGTGCTGCTCGCGGTCGCCGTGATCGCAGCCGCAGTGCTTATTCGCCGTCAGCGGCCACCGCATCGCCGTCGCGGCTAACCGCGGCGGGCAAACGCGCATACCGCAAAGGCGCCAAAGCCTCCAACCCGAACTGCGCCAACAAGGCCCGCAAACGCTGCGCCGCACTGCGTTTGCGTTGTCCCGTCCACTTGGCCAGGATCAACTCGTTCTTCATGCTGTGCTCCCAGCCGACCAGCTCGGTCACCGTCACCTGATAGCCGCAGGCCTCCAGGTACAGACAACGCAACACGTTCGTCAACTGACTGCCCATCTCACGCGTGTGCAGCGGATGGCGCCACAACTCGGCCAGCGGCGTGCGTGCCAACGACAGCGCCTTGTGCTGACGCAACTGCCCCGCCACCTCGGCCTGACAACACGGCACCAGTACCATGAAGCGCGCTTGCCGCGCCAGACCGAAATCGATGGCGTCGTCGGTCGCGGTGTCGCAGGCGTGCAAGGCCGTCACCATATCCACAGTCGCCGGCAGCTCGCTCGCGCCCACGGCCTGCGCCGCGCTCAGATGCAAAAAGTGCATGCGCTCGAACCCCAGGCGCTGTGCCAGCGCGCGCGAACGCTCGACCAACTCGGCCCGCGTCTCGACGCCAAACACCTGCCCCACCCCGCGCGACTTGAGGTACAGGTCGTAAAGAATGAAGCCCAGATACGACTTGCCCGCACCGTGGTCCACCAAGGTCGCACCGCCCGCAGACGCCGGCACCTCGTCTAGCAGCTTCTCGATGAACTGATACAGGTGATGCACCTGTTTGAGCTTGCGACGCGAATCCTGATTGAGCTTGCCGTCGCGGGTGAGGATATGCAGCTCTTTGAGCAGCTCGATCGACTGCCCCGGCATCAACTCGGGAATGGGCGTTGTCATCGCGCCCCTCCCGTGCGGGCATCGTCCATCCAGGCGCGCCAACCGGCGTGTCCGAGGCGACGCAGGGTCTCGATGTTCGTCTCGTAAATCGCCGACGCCTGCGGAAAAGCCTGTACGGCCTGCGCGATGCGGTCCTCGCGTAGCAGATGCAGCGTGGGATACGGCGCGCGGTTGGTGTAGTTGCTGATGTCGTCGGGCTCGGTGCCCGCAAACTGATACTGGGGATGAAAGCTCGCCAACTGAATCGTCCCTTCCAGGCCCTCCCGCTGCAACACGCGATCCGCCTCGGCCATGAAACCAGTGAACTCCATGAAATCGTGCAAGGCGTATGGCGCGATCAGGAGGGTGGTCTCGCGCTGGTCGGCCGGCAGGGCCAACAAGTCGTCGAGCTCACGCGCGAGATCGGCGATCAGATCGTTCCATCCCACAGCGGGCGAGACGGCATAGTGCACCTGCTCCTTCACATGCACCGCCTTGGCAAAGGGGCACAGGTTCAGGCCGATGACCGCGCGCTCCAGCCAACGCCGAGTCTCGCTCGCAGCTTGGTGGGCGTCGGTGACTTCCATCTTTGAAATTCTAAGTCGCGCTCTCAAGCCGCTTCGTGTGCAGCCGACCCAGGGCGCGAGCCAGCAACAGGCCCGTGGCGCCGCAGACCCCCATCACCACCCAGCTCAAGGACCAACCACCCGTGCGCGTGGCCACCCAGGCGACCACAGGCGGCCCGATGAACTGACCGAGGCAAGACCACTGCTGCATCCACCCCACCGTGGTGGACACGGTGCCGGCGCTGGGCGCGACACGCACCGCCTGCCCGAACAAGGTGCCGGGGATCAAACCACCCACCGATGAAAAAATCAGCACCGCCACAAACGGCCCCGCCACCGTGAGCTCCCCCGCAGGCCAGATCGGCGCATACATCCCCACACTGGCCAGAGCCATCACCGCATAGCCCGTCTGCAGCAGGCGCTGAGGCGACGCGCCCCGCTGCAAGAGACGACCGGCGCCGATCGTGCCCACCATATTGATGCCAGCGGCGACTGCGCTGGCCAGCCCGATCGATCCGGGGGCCAGACCCGCCTGCGCGTACATCGAAGGCAAGAAGCCCATCACCGACAACCACTGCGCCGAATACACGGCAAAGGCCGCTGCCACCAGCCAGGGACCGGGCGCACGCAAGGTCTCGCCCAAACGCGTCTGCCAGACGCTCGGTGCGCGCGACGCTACCGGCGGATCCGCCGGCAACAGGCACCAAAGCGCGATCGCCAGTGCGGTGGACAGCGCGCCAGTGAGCCACCACCAAGCGGGCCAGCCCCAGACGGCGATCCACGGCGGCCCCACCAGCAAGGCCAGCGCGGTTGCCACCGGCATATAGGACGCCCAGGTTCCCATGCGTGCGTCGAGTTGGTCGACGGGCACGATGCGTCGGATCAGGCTGGGGCCGGGAGTGATGGTCAGTAAGAACCCAAAGCCCTCCACACCGCGCAGGGCGAGCAAGACTCCCGCGTCTTGGGTAAAGCCCCCGGCCACGCTCGTGAGCGACACCAGGGCAAGACCCGCCACCATCACGCGACGCAGACCCAGGCCGTCGGCCGCCAGACCCACTGCCAGCCCCAGGCTCATGCCGGCCAGTTGCACCATCGAAATCAAGAAGCCCGCCTGCACCAGGCTGATGTCCAGGGCCTCGCGCAACGCCGGCAAGGCAGGCGGCAACTTGCCCACGTGGATGGCGCCGCACACACCCGCCACGATCACCAGCAGGGAGCGGTCGATGCGCGCCGTCATGCGTCCAGGAGCTTGAGCCCCGTGAGCCGCGTGTGCTCGCGGGCCGCAAAGCGATCGGTCATGCCGGCGATGTAGTCCGCGATGGCGCGCGGCAAGTCGGCTTGCTGCGCGTAGGCCGGCGGCATCTCACGGGGCTGCGCGCGATAGGCCTCGAACAAGGTCTGCACCACCTGCCGCGCCTGCCCAGTGGTCTGCATCACCTGTGGGTGACGATAGAGATTGCGAAGCAGAAAGTGCTTGAGGGCATCGGAGCGCTCGCGCATCGGCGCGCCAAAAGCCACCCGCGGCGAAGCAAGGCGCACAGCATCCGCATCGGCCGGCGCAGCTTCGCGCAGGGCCGCGGCGGTGGCATCGATCACGTCATGCACCTGCGCACTGAGCATCAGGCGAATCGCCTCGTACAACAAGCGCCGGCCGACCAGATGCGGGTGGGCCGCCAGCGCCGCCTGGCGATAGCCGTCAAACAGCGAGACCTGCTCGAGCTGTTCGAGCGTGAGCAGGCCCGAGCGCACGCCGTCGTCGATGTCGTGCGCGTTGTAGGCGATCTCGTCGGCCAGATTGCAAAGCTGCGCCTCGAGACTGGGCTGCGTGCGCGCCAGAAAGCGATGCCCCACCCCGCCGGGCTCGCGCGCCTCCAGGGCTTGGGCATTGATTCGAGAGCAGTGTTTGAGGATGCCCTCGCGCGTCTCGAAGGTGAGGTTCAGGCCATCGAACTGCGGGTAGCGCTCTTCGAGCTGGTCGACCACGCGCAGGCTTTGCAGGTTGTGCTCGAAGCCGCCATGGGTCGCCATGCATTCATTGAGCGCGTCCTGGCCCGCATGCCCGAAGGGGGTATGACCCAGGTCATGGGCCAGGGCGATCGCCTCCACCAAGTCCTCGCACAGGCCCAGGGGCCGGGCGATGGAGCGTCCGAGCTGCGCCACCTCGATCGAATGCGTCAGGCGCGTGCGAAACAGATCGCCCTCGTGATTCAAGAACACCTGGGTCTTGTAGACCAATCGCCGAAACGCGGTGGAATGCACGATGCGATCGCGATCGCGCTGAAACTCGGTGCGGTGTGGCGTCGGCAGCTCGGGGTGACGGCGGCCGCGACTGCGCTGCGGGTCGCTGGCGTAACGCGCGAGGGTCATGCCTGCCGCCGTGAGGGCCCGTGCAATGCGCTCACGCGCAGCAACGCGTGATCACCTGGGCCACCAGGGCATCCGGCGCCGAGCGCACCACGGCACGGCCCGGCCCGTCGATCACAACGAAGCGGATCTCGCCCGCCTCGGCCTTTTTGTCCAGGCGCATCAACTCAAGGTAGCGGTCGACCCCCAGGGGCGGGCCCTGAATGGGCAAGCCGGCCTGAGCGATCAGGCGGGTGCAGCGCGCAACAAAGGCGTCGTCGACGCCGCCCAGCTCGCGCGAGAGATGCAGCGCCATCACCATGCCGCACCCCACCGCCTCGCCATGCAGCCACTGGCCATAGCCCAGACCCGCCTCGATGGCATGGCCGAAGGTGTGGCCGAAATTGAGAATGGCCCGCAGGCCCGACTCGCGCTCGTCTTGGCCCACCACATCGGCCTTGATCTCGCAGCTGCGTCGCACCGCATGGGCCAGCGCCTGCGCATCACGCGCGCGCAGCGCGGGCAGGTTCGCTTCGATCCAATCCAGAAAGGCCATATCGGCGATCGGCCCGTACTTGATCACTTCGGCCAGCCCCGCGCTCAGCTCACGCTCGGGCAGCGTGCGCAAGGTGGCCAGGTCGCACACCACCAGCTGCGGCTGGTAGAACGCGCCGATCATGTTCTTGCCCAAGGGGTGGTTGATCGCGGTCTTGCCGCCCACCGAAGAATCGACTTGCGCCAGCAGCGTGGTGGGCACCTGCACAAAGGGCACCCCGCGCATGTAGCAGGCCGCGGCAAAGCCGGTGATGTCGCCCACCACCCCACCGCCCAGCGCGTACAGCACCGTCTTGCGGTCGCTCGCGCGCGCCAGCAAGGCATCAAAAATCAGGTTCAGGGTGGCCCAGTCCTTGTGGGCCTCGCCGTCGGGCAGCTCCACCACGCTCACCTGGGCGTAATGCGGCTGCAGGGCGGCCTGCAGGGCGCTGGCGTACAGCGGCGCCACGGTGGTGTTGGTCACGATCAGGGCCGCGTGCGCCCGGGGCAGGCCCAGGCTGCCGATGCGCCCGATCAGGCCGTCTGCGATGTGGATGGGATAGCTGCGATCCCCCAGGTCGATGCGGACTTGCTCCGCGGCTGCGTTCGCCGTCATCACCCAAGTGTAAGGGGGGCCAACGCTCAGGCGGCGGGCCGCACGCCCGCCAGTTCCAGCTGCAGCACGATCACGTTGAGCAGGGCCTGCAGGCTGGGTCGCTCGCAGTCCACGGTCAGGTGCGCGGTTTCGCGGTACAGCGGGTCGCGCTCGGCATGCAGGCTGCGCAGGCGCTCGAGCGGGTCATCCACCTGCAAGAGCGGCCGGTTGCGGCTGTTGCGCACCCGCTGCAGCACCTGCTCCGGGGAGCTGCGCAGGTAGACCACATGGCTGGCCGCGCGCAGCGCCTCGCGGTTGGCCGCGCGCAGGACCGAACCACCCCCGGTCGCGAGCACCAGCGGGCCGGCCTGGGCCTGGCGTGCCAGATCTTCGATCGTGGCTTGCTCGATGTCGCGAAAGGCCGCCTCCCCGTGCTCGTCCCAGAAGGCGCGAATCGGACAGCCCAGGCGCTCTTCGATGACATGGTCGGAATCGACGAAGTCCATCCCCAAGCGGCGTGCGAGCAGCTTGCCGATGGTTGTCTTGCCGGAGCCCGGAAGGCCGACCAGTGCGATGGAGGTCAAGGAAGGGACGCCCGAAACAGGGGAAATGCCGCAGAGCGCGGCGGGCGTCGATGATACCTGCGCCTCAGCGCGCGCCCATCCGCTCGGTGATCATCCGGGGCGTGATGAAGACCAGCATCTCCTGCTTGTTACTGGAGCGCTGGCGGTTCTTGAATAGATTGCCCACGCCCGGCAGGTCGCCCAGCACCGGCACGCGGGCCTCGTTCTCGGTCTCGGTCAGCTCGAAGATGCCCCCGATCACCACCGTGCCACCGTTTTCGACCAAGACCTGGGTGCGTATGTGCTTGGTGTTGATCGCGATGCCGGCGGCGGTGGTCTCGCCACGGCTGTCCTTGTTGATCACGAGATCAAGAATGATGTTGCCCTCGGGTGTGATCTGGGGCGTGACCTCGAGCTTGAGGGTGGCACGGCGGAAAGCCACGGCAGTGGCACCGCTGGAGGTGGCCTGCTGGTAGGGAAACTCGGTGCCCTGCTCAATCAGGGCCTTGGTCTGGTCGGCGGTGACGATGCGCGGGCTGGACACCAGCTTGCCCTTGCCATCGGCCTCCAGGGCCGACAGCTCCAGGTTCAAGAAGCGGTTGGCCGACGAGCTGAAGAGCGA
>CANGSD010000079.1 GCA_947455875.1 Comamonadaceae bacterium | reverse complement strand
GCCACGGCGGTGATGGATCCAAGCCACTTGCACGGAGCGAACAGCCATGGCGGCGAAGCTCACCATGACGACGCTGTAGACCCAGTTCATGGGCAAGTCCACCATGGTCATGCGGGTGGTGCCACCCAGGCGCAACATCAGCATCACGGTGAAAACGGCCGCCGCGGCGAAGAAGGCCACGCGCAGCAGGTCGACCCCCGTTGACATCAGGCGCGCCAGGCCCGCCGGCATGTAGCGATAGAAGAAGTCGACCTGAATATGGTTGTTCTTAATCACGCCAATCGTGGCACCGGTAAAGACGGTGGCAATGAGCAGGTAGCGTGCAATCTCCTCGGTCCAGGAGGCCGAGTCATTGAGCACATAGCGGGTGAAGAACTGGTAGAAGACCGTCAGGCCCAGGATCCAGAAGAAGGTGACGGCCACCCAGGCCTCGGGGGGCGTGCCCGAGAGATCGACGGTCTCGTCCTGAGCATGGAACTGGCCATCGTCGCCCATGACTCGGGGCATGTCATCGATGCTGGACATGGTGGCGCCTTCGCAAGAAGAAATTCCAAGAAACTCGATGCACCACGGGCCCGAGGGCGGTGCGACCACCCCTCGGGCCCGTGAGCGCAGAGACGATTACTTGATCGCGATGATGCGATCCCAGTCGCGCTTATCCAGCTTCATGGATTCGAAGGTGATGGCCTTGAGCACACGCTGCTGGAAGTCGCTGCGGTCCACGGTGACGACGTTGATGCCTTTCTTGCGGAACTCGTCGGCGAGCTCGCCTTCACGCTTGCGGATTTCGTTGGTGGCATTGACAGCCGCTTCGCGCGAGATGTCGGCAAAGAGCTTCTGCTCGGCGGCATTCATGCGGTTCATGGTGCTGGGCGAGACCACCGTGAGCAGCGCGTCGGCGATGTGGCCGGTGAGGATGATGTTTTTCTGGACCTCGAAGAACTTCTTGGCTTCGATGGTGGGCAGCGGGTTTTCCTGCGCGTCGACGGTGCCGTTTTGCAGGGCCAGGTAGACCTCGGCGAAGGCGATGGGCGTCGGGTTGGCGCCGCAGGCGCGGGGCAGCGCGGTGTAGGCCGGCGAGTCCGGCACACGCATCTTCAGGCCCTTCATCTGGTCGCAGTTGGTAAAGAGCTTGTTGCTGGTGGCGTGACGGGCGCCGTAGTAGGTCAGCGCGGTCACGGTGTTGCCGGTGGCCTTCTTGTAGCCGTCGGTGAGTTCGCGGAACACATCGCTCTGGCCGTACTTGATCACATGGTCCGCATCACGGAAAGTGAACGGGTAGTAGCTCACCGCGAGGCGCGGAAAGGAGTTGGAGGCAAACGATGCGCCGGTGAGGATGATGTCGACCGTGCCCAGTTGCAGACCCTGGTTGATGTCGCTTTCCTTGCCCAGGCTGGAAGCCGGGAAGACCTGAATCTCGAACTTGCCGTTGGTGCGCTTCTTGAATTCGTCAGCGGCCCACACCGACCACTTGTGATACGGCTCGGAGGTCTCGTAGACGTGCGCCCATTTGAGCTTGGTCTGGGCCTGGGCCAGACCCGGAATGCCCAGAGATACGGCCAGCGCTGCGCAGGCAGCGAGGGTCTTAAGTGCATGGCGTTTGATCATGTCGTCTCCTGATGGATGTTGGGGTGAAAGCACACGCAGGCCCAGCGAGCGGTCCGTCGTATGATTCGTATGATGATTAGAGGCGCGCGCTGCGCCCCCTAGAGAAAACCCTTAACCAGACGATTCAGGAGACCCCCATGCGACTCAAGGGAAAAACCGCACTCGTGACGGCAGCGGGCCAGGGCATCGGCAAAGCCACCGCGCTGGCGCTGGCCGCCGAGGGCGCGCAGGTCTGGGCCACCGACGTGAATCCGGCGCTGCTGACCGCCTATGGCGATGCGCCTGGCGTGCGCACCGCCACGCTGGATGTTCTGGACAGGGCCGCCATCAACCGTTTCGTGAGTGGCTTACCGCCGCTGGACGTCTTGTTCAACTGCGCGGGCTTTGTTCACAACGGCACCATCGCGCAAGCCACCGACGACGACTGGAACTTCGCCTTCAACCTGAACGTGCGCTCGCAGTTCTGGACCATCCAGGCCGCCCTCCCCGGCATGATCGAGCGCGCCAAGACGGCGGGCGGCGCCAGCATCATCAATATGTCCAGCGTGTGCAGCAGCATCAAGGGTCTGCCCAATCGCTTCATCTACGGCACTTCCAAGGCCGCCGTGATCGGCCTGACCAAGAGCGTGGCGGCCGACTATGTGGGCCAGCGGGTTCGCTGCAATGCGATTTGTCCGGGCACGGTGGATACGCCTTCGCTGCAAGACCGCATCAATGCCTACGACGATCCGGTGGCGGCGCGTCAGGCCTTCGTCGCGCGCCAACCGCTGGGGCGTCTGGCCCAGGCGCACGAGATTGCGCCGCTGGTGGTGTTTCTGGCCAGCGACGAAGCGGCCTTCGTGACCGGACAGGCCTATAACGTGGACGGCGGCATCACGATCTGAGGGTGCTCCGTCCTGGGGCTGCTAGGCGGCCGGCTTGCGATAACGCTCCCACGCCTGCGGCACCGGCGTCGTCCCCGCCCCCGGCAGCTGCGGCAGCCGGAAATGGCCGTCGACCACTTCAGCCGGGTCGGTGAAGCAGTCCTTGATCCAGGGGATGTATTCCAGCACGGCACACGCCGGGTGGGCGTAATTCAGGTGCACATGCACCTGACTCATGTCGCCCGCGTGCGGCGCCACCGGCAGTCGGTAGCTGTGCGCGGTCTCGCACACGCGCCAGACATCGGTGATGCCGGCCATGCGCGTGACATCGGGCTGCACCCAGTGAATCGCGTTCTGATGAAAAAACTCTGAGAAGGCCTCGGTGGAGTAGAGCTGCTCGCCCAGGGCCACCGGAATCGACTGCGCGCGCGCGAGTTCGGCGTGCGCCTTGACGTCGTCGTACCACAGGGGCTCTTCAAACCAGAACAGATCGAGGTCGGCGGCCCCCTTGCAAAAGCGCAGGCAGGTGGGCAGGTCCCATTTGCCGTTGCCATCGACGGCCATCGTGATGCTGTCGCCAATCGCATGGCGCACGGCGGCCAAGCGGCGCAGGTCGCGGTCGACCTGCGATGAACCGACCTTGATCTTCACGCCAGTGAAGCCCTGGTCCACCGCGCGCTTGGCGCCTTCCACCAAAGCGCCATCGGGAATACTGAGCCAACCGATGTCGGTGTTGTAGGCCCTCACCTGCTCGCGCACCTGCCCCCCGAGCAGCTTCCACAGGGGTTGCTCCACCGCCTTGGCCTTGAGGTCCCACAGTGCGACGTCCACGGCCGCATGGGCCAGCGTGGTGATGCCGGCGCGCCCCACCCACTGCAAGGCGGGCTGGCGTGCCAGCTTGAGCCACAGGCGCTGCACGTCGTTGGCGTCCTCGCCCACCAGCAGCGGCGCGTAGCAGGTGTCGATGCAGCGCGTGATCAACTGGTCACTGGGCAGGTGGGCATGGGTGCCAGTGAAGCCGTAGCCCGAGAGACCGTTGTCCGTATCGATGCGCGCCCCCACCACGCCCCAATGGGTGACGGTGTGGGTGCTGTCGGCAATCATGGCGCCAGTCACTGGCACATGCAGGATGAAGGGCGTGACGGCAGTGATCTTCATGACGGACTCCGAACTCTCAGGCTTTCGAGACACGCACGATCGCGTCGGCGCGTTGGTGCAAGTCGGGCAGCAGCTCCAGCCCCAGGCCCGGCTTGTCATTCAGATGGATCATCCCTTGCTTGTCCACATGGGGCAGCTCGGTGACCAGCTCCTTGTACCAACCGGTGTAGAAGGCACGCACGCTCTCTTGCACCAGCGCGTTGGGCGCATGCAGCGACAGGTGGGTGGACGCCGTCCACACCACCGGTCCGGTGCAGTCATGCGGCGCCACCGGCAGCTGCCAGGCGTCGGCCATGGCGGCGATCTTGCGCGCCTCCGACAAGCCACCACACCAGCTCAAATCGAGCATGGCCACACCGGCCACGCCGGTCTCAAGGTAGTCCTTGAAACCCCATTTGTAGGACAGCGTTTCGCTGGCGCAGACCAGGGCCTTGCAGTCTTGGGCATAGGCCTTGAGCAGGTCCAGGCTGTCCATGCGGATCGCGTCTTCGTGCCAGAAGGTGTTGAACTCCTCTAGGGCGCGGGCGATCTTGCGGGCCATGGGCAGGCGCCACAGGCTGTGGAATTCGACCATGATGTCCATGCGATCGCCCACGGCCTGACGGATCTTGCGAAAGGGCTCGAGCGCCGTGCTCAGGTCCTCGTTGCTGATGTACTGGCCGTAACTGCGTTCGGCAGCCATGTCAAAGGGCCAGATCTTCATCGCGGTGATGCCCTCGGACAGCAGCGACTGCGCCACTTCGTCGGCACGATACAGAAAGCCCTCGAGGTCCTCATAGGGGCCCGCGTTCTGGCCCAGACCCCAGTTGGCCGTGTTCTGGTTCACGGTGCTGCGCACGTACTTGTAGCCGGCGCAGGTGTTGTAGATGCGAATCGCGTCGCGGCTCTTGCCACCCAAGGCGGTGTGCACCGGCATGCCGGCGGCCTTGCCAAAGATGTCCCACAGCGCGATGTCCACCGCTGAATTGCCACGGGTCTCGACACCGGATCCGCGCCAGCCCAGGTAGCCGGTGATGTCGCGGTTGCGCGATTCAATCGCAAGAGGGTCGGTGCCCACCAGTTTGGGTGCCACCCACTCGTGCAGATAGGCCTCGACGGCCTGTGCGCCCATGAAGGTCTCGCCCAAACCCACCAGGCCCTCGTCGGTGTGCAGACGCACCCACAGGATGTTGGGGAACTCGCCGAGGCGGATGGTTTCGACTTGGGTGATCTTCATGGAGGCAGCCTTCAGGCAAACAGGTCAGGCGGGGGTCACAATGAAAAAAGGGGCCGCAAAGGCAAGCCCTTGCGACCCCTGCGCCAACGGCATCAGCCGCCGCGCGCGCGCTTCAATGCATCAAACACGGTGTTGATCGCCTCGGCGCCGATGGTCTCGCGGTGCTTGTCGTACACCGGCTTGACCGTGTCGAACATGCGGCGCTGCTCGGCGGCCGAAATCTCGTTGACCTGCATGCCCTTGGCGCGCAGGGCAGCCAGTGCCTTGTCGCTCTGGGCGCGGATGGAAGCGCGCTGGGCCTTCTGGCCTTCGACGGCTGCCTCACGCAGGGCCGCCTGCTCCTGGGGGCTCAGCTGGTCCCACAGACGCTTGCTGTAAAGCACCAGGAAGGGGGTGTAGGCATGGCGGGTGACGCTCAGGAACTTCTGCACCTCGTAGAACTTGGAGGTGTCGATGGTCACGAAGGGGTTCTCCTGGCCGTCGATGGTCTTGGTCTCCAGCGCGGTGAACACTTCGCCGAAGGCCATGGGCACAGCGTTGGTGCCCAGGGTCTTGAAGGTGTCCAGGAAGATGTTGTTTTGCATCACACGCACCTTCACGCCGTTGAAGTCTTCCACCTTGGTGACCGGGCGACGGCTGTTGGTCAGGTTACGAAAGCCGTTTTCCCAGTAAGCCAGGTTGATCAGGCCGGCGGCCTCGAGCTTTTGGTTGAAGTAGCGTCCAGCCGGGCCATCGAGCACCGCGTCGGCCTCTTTCTCGTTGGCAAACAGGAAGGGCAGGTCGAACACGCCCAACTCCTTGACGATGCCCACCAGCGGCGAGCTGGAGGTGCACACCATTTCCTGGGTACCAGCGCGCAGGGCCTGGGTGGCCGGCAGGTCACCGCCCGCTGCACCGCCCCAGAAGGCATTGATCTTCATCTTGCCGCCGGTACGCTGATTGAGCACTTCCTGCATGCGCTTGACGCCATCGGCCACCGGATGGTCGGCGGCGACGCCGTTGGTGAACTTGATGGTGCGCTCGGCGAATTGCGCGAAGCTCGAGGTGGCCACCAGGAGGGCGGCACCAGCGATAGCCAGGGTTCTGCGTTTGAACATGGATGTCTCCTTCGTTATTGCAGGTTGGAAAAACAGTCAGGGGAAAAGATTAACTCATCCACCATTTCAGGGGAACGAGCACGAGGTCGGGGAACAAGATCAGCAGGAACAACACGACCAACTGGGCGATCAGGAACGGCAGCACGCCCCGAAACGCCTGGTCCATCGAGATCTTCGCCACTCCGCACACCACGTTCAACACGGTGCCTACCGGCGGCGTGATCAGGCCGATGGCATTGTTCATGATGAACAGCACACCGAAGTACACAGGATCGATGCCGGCGGCCTTGACCACTGGCATCAACACCGGCGTGAGGATCAAGACCGTGGGCGTGAAGTCCAGCGCGGTGCCGACCACCACGATCAGCAACATCATCACGAACATCAACAAGATCTTGTTG
>CANGSD010000078.1 GCA_947455875.1 Comamonadaceae bacterium | reverse complement strand
TTCCAGGTCACGCCCTTGTTCAGGATCGGGGCCACCGCATGGCTGGGGCTCACGCACAGCAAGGTGTAGCCGTCGGCCGGCGCCTTGGCCACGAAGTCAGTGCCGATGGAGCCCCCCGCGCCCACGCGGTTCTCGACGATGACAGGTTGACCGTATTTGGTGGACAGCTTCTCACCGATCACGCGCGCCACCGAGTCCACCACACCGCCTGCGGTGAAGGGCACGACGATGCGAATGGGGCGGTTGGGAAAGTTGTCCTGCGCGAAGGCAGGCAAGGTAGCGGCCAGCAGCGTGGCGGCCAGAGCAGTCGGAATCAGACGGCGGGTACGGTTCATGGTGTCTCCTTTGGTTTTCTAGCAATACGAGTGTGAATCAGAGGTCTTGTTCGGCCAGCGCAATGGTGCGTTTGGCGATGTTCAGAAGGTGGATCTGGCTGGTGCCTTCATACAGGCGAAACAGTCGCACGTCGCGGTAGAAACGCTCGGCGACGTTGTCAGACACATAGCCGCCACCGCCGAACACCTGCACCGCGCGATCGGCCACGCGCCCGCACATCTCGGAGGCAAAGAGCTTGCACATCGACGCCTCCATCGTCACGTCCTGGCCGTCATCGCGCTTGCGCGCGGTCTCCAGCACCAGCGCCCGGGCGGCATGCACCTCGGTGTTGCTCTGAGCGATCATGTCCTGAACCAATTGGAAATCGGCCACGGGCTGGCCAAACTGGTGGCGACTGCGGGCGCGCCGGACCATTTCATCGACCAAACGAATCGCCGGCCCCACGCACAGGCCGGCCAGGTTGATTCGTTGTTTGTTCAAGGCCTTCATGGCGGTGCGAAAGCCCTGCCCCTCAAGCCCACCCACGATGGCGCTGGCAGGCACCCGCACCCGATCCAGGATCACCTCGCCCACGGGCGAGCCGTGCTGGCCCATCTTGCGATAGGCCGGCGGCGTGGACAGGCCGGGCATGCCCCGCTCGATCAGGAAGGCGCTGATGCCGTTGGCACCCTTGCTGCCCGCGGGGCTGGTGCGCGCAAACACGGTGAACAGGTCGGCAATCGGCGCGTTGGTGATGTAGCACTTGGTGCCGGTGATGACGTAGTGGTCGCCCTCTCGTATCGCCACGGTCTTGAGTGCGGTGGCGTCCGATCCTGCGTCGGGCTCGGTCAGGGCAAAGCAGCCGGTGACGCGGCCGCTGGCCAGCAGGGGCAGGTACTTGTCTTTTTGGGCGGGGGTGCCATCGACCACCAGCGACTCGGAGGCGATGCCAGTGTTGCCGCCAAACCGTGCGCGAAAGGTGGTGGCCGCCTGTGAGACCTCGATGTTCACCCGCGCCAGTTCCTCCGTGGTCAGGCCCGCGCCGCCATAGGCCTGCGGGATGCTGTGACCAAACAGACCCAGCGCGCGCATGCGCGCCACCAGGGACTCGGGGATCTGGTCCTGTCGGTCGACTTCTTCTTCAAGGGGTATGCACTCGTTACGCACAAAGGCACGCACCTGTGCGATCAGGGCATCGAATGTTTCGGGGTCACGGATCATGACGGCTTCATTTCTAAATCATTGCGGATTGAGCAGGCGCTCGAGCTGTCGCACGGTGTCGAGCAGCTCCGGCGCCACCTCGCGCGCCATGCGGTCTTTGGGGATGCGGGTGGCGGCCAGCGTGCAGTTCATGGCCACCGGCATGTCGCGCAGGGGCACGCGTACCGGCACACCGATGGCATGCACCCCTTTTTGCCAATCGCCACGCGCGTGGCAGTAGCCCTGCGCTGCAAACAACTTCTGGTCGGCTTCCCAGGCAGCTTTGTGGGTGTCGAACAGCGCGCGGTCATGCACCTTGAGCCAATTGAGGATGGTGGTGCGCTCGGCCAGCGGGCATTGCAGGATCAAGGCGCGTCCGATGGCGGTGGCCAGCAGGGGACGGGTGCTGCCGATGTCGGGCAAATACTGGTTGCTGGTGTCCGCGCGCACAGAGTCGATGTAGACCACGTTGCCGCGATCGCGCATCCCCAGGTTCACCGTGCAACCCGTCTTGCGGGCCAGGTGCTCCATGAGCGGGCGCGCCAGCTGGCGCACGTGCAGGTTCGCCAGCAGGGGGTGGCCCAGGGACAGCACGCCCGAGCCGAGTCGGTACTTTTGCAGCCCGGCGTCGCGCGTGAGGTAGCCGAGCAAGGTGAGCGTATAGGTCAGGCGCGAGACCGTGGGCTTGGGCAGTCCGGTGCGGTCGGCGATCTCGCGATTACCCAGCATCGGGTCGGCCGGTGTGAACGCACGCAAGACTTCCATGCCGCGCGCCAGGTTCATGGAGAACTGGCGGTCGGCGCTCAGGTCGTGCGGATCGACCAGCCCGGGCAAGGCGATGGCAGGCATGCGTGTGGTTCGTCGGCTTGCAACCATGATTGGGGCCTCGCAACACCCCGTCAACAGGGCGATCCTGTAGTTTCGCTGTGCGAAATAGTCTATTGCACCGTTTGAGGGCCTCTGGCACAAAAGGTGTCCTCACAAGCCAACTCACCGCCATGCACACCGACGCTGCCTCCCCTGCCCCCGCCCGCGGCCCGCTGGCCGGCGTGCGCATCCTGGATATGGCCACCGTGCTGGCCGCGCCCATGGGGGCAACGCTGTGCGCCGACCAGGGCGCCGAGGTGGTCAAGCTGGAACTGCCCGATGGCAGCGACGCCCTGCGGGGCCTGCAACCGGTCAAGGACGGCGTGGCACTGTGGTGGAAGGTCGCCAACCGGGGCAAGCGCGGGATCACCCTGGACGTGCGCCAGGCCGAGGGCCGCGCCTTGCTGCTGAAAATGCTGCCGTCCTTTGACGTACTGGTGGAGAACTTTCGCACCGGCACCTTAGACAAGTGGGGGCTGGACCTGGCTACCTTGCACCGCGCCAATCCGCGCCTGGTGGTGGTGAGGCTCACCGGCTTTGGTCAGACCGGCCCTTACCGCGCCCGCCCGGGCTACGCGCGCATCTTCGAGGCCATGAGCGGCTTTACCAACCTCACGGGCGAGGCCGGCGGCTCACCCCTGCATAGCAACTTCCCGGTGGGGGATGCGGTGGCGGGCCTGTTTTGCGCCTTTGCGATTGCATCCGAGATGGTGCGCCTGCGCGCCGACCCACAGGCACTGGGCGTCGAAGTCGACCTGGCGGCGACCGAGGCCCTGTTTCGTCTGCTCGATCCGCTACCGGTGGAACACGAGCAGCTCGGACAGGTGCGCAAGCCCGAGGGCAATCGCGCCAGCTACACGGCGCCGTCCAATATGTACCGAAGCCGTGATGGCGTGTATTTCTCGCTGGTGGCATCGTCCAATGCGATCTTTGCACGCGTGTGCGAGGTGGTCGGTCGCCCCGAGTGGGCCACGGATCCACGGTTTGCCAGCAACCCGGCGCGCGTGCGTCACCTGCAGGTGCTCGATGAAGGCCTGGGCGCCTGGTTCGCAGCGCAGGCTTACGAGGCGATCGCCCCACAGCTCGAAGCGGGCGGTATTCCGTTTAGCAAGGTGTACACGATCGAGGACATCGAGCGCGACCCCCATTACCAGGCACGCGAGGCCATCATTCGCCTGCCCGATCCGGATTGCGGCAGCCTGCCGGCGCCCTGCATCGTGCCGCGCGTGCCCGGGCGTACGCTGCCGATTCCGCGCACTGGACCCGGCGTGGGCGAGCACAACGCGCAGGTCTATGCCGACTTCGGGGTGGACGCCACCGAACTGGCGCGCCTGAAGCAAGCGGGGGTGGTGTGATGACAACCCGCTTCCCCGCCCTGCGCACCCGCCAGACCGATGGCGGCGTGACCAGCCAGATCGAGCAGTTGACGGTGGACGACCTCAGTGCCGGCGAGGTGGTGGTCAAGACGCGCTATGCCGGCGTGAATTACAAGGACTGCCTGTCGATCCACGGGCAAGCCAAGATCATTGCCAGCTTCCCGCGCATCGCCGGCATCGAGCTGGTGGGTGAGGTGCTGGCGTCGGCCTCACCCGAGTTTCAGCGCGGGCAGTGGGTGCTGGTGCACGGCTTTCAGACGGGCATCGCCTTCGACGGCGGTTTCGCAGCCCTTGCCCGTGTGCCGGCGGCGCACGTGCACGCGCTGCCCGAGGGGCTTACGCCCCACGAGGTGGCGATTCTGGGCGTGCCGGCTTTCACGGCGGCCATGGCCCTGGAGCGCTTCGAAGCCTTGGGATTGACGCCAAACGACGGGCCCGTGGCCCTCAGCGGCGCCGGGGGCGCTGTAGGCCTGATGGGGCTCGCGCTGCTGGCGCGGGTAGGCTGGCCCAGCGCCGCGATCACGCGGCGCATGGAACACGCCCCGGCCCTGCAAGCCCTGGGCGCGAGCGAGGTGATCGACGCGGCCGTCCTGCAACAACCTCAACGCCCGCTCGAGAAAGCGCGCTTTGCGGCGGCCATCGACAACGTAGGTGGCCCCATGCTGTCGTGGCTGCTGCGATCCCTGCAAGACGGTGGCTGTCTGGCCAGCGTCGGCAATGCGGCGGGCAACACCTACGAGGGCAGCGTGCTGCCGTTCATCATGCGCCGCGTGCAGATGTTCGGCATCATGGCCAACGCGCCGTGGGCGCAGCGGCGACGCCTGTGGGCCCGTCTGGCCAGCGACCTCAAGCCCGATTTCAACCGACTGCTGCCGCACGTGCGGTCTATTCGGCTCGACCAGCTGATGGACCATGCGCGCGAGCAGCTCGATGGCCGCACGTCGGGGCGGGTGCTGGTGGTGTTTGAGGACTGAGGTCAACCCGTTATTGGCCAGCCTCTCGGCCGCGCATCTAGCGAACGAACTGGTCCACGTAGTCGCCGCCCAGCCCCACCGCCTCGTAATGGGCGCGGCACATGGTGATCTTGGTGAAAACGTCCTCGTAGCCCGTCTGACGTCCCTGTTCGTCGACGTAGACCATGGCGCCATGGATGTTGAACTGCGTGATCATCTCGGGCGTGCCAGCCACCTCGTCGACCACCAGGGTGTGGATCTCGCCCGGGGGTTCGTAGACGAAAGAACCTTCGGTGGCCACCCAGTCGTGTTCGAGGTAGCGCCAGGCACCGCGAATCACATAGCCCGTGACCCACGAAGGATGGATATGCCGCGAGAGCACGCCGCTCTTGCGCACGCGCAGCAGGTTGCACCAGCTGCCGGTCACGGTGTTGAAAAGCAGCGGCCGGAACCAGACGTTGGGCGCCTGTGGCACCCAGACGCGCTCGTCTGACGGAATGGCGGGCACAGCGATCTCGCGCTGGATGCCAGGATGCTGAACGATCTGGGTCATGACACGCCCTCCCCTCAGGCGATAAGGTAGCCGCCATCAACTGGCAGCACCGCGCCGGTGACAAACGCTGCGGCCGAACTGGCCAGAAACAAGACTGGACCCGCGACATCCTGCGGCGTGCCCCAGCGCGCGAGCGGCGTGCGCGCGAGGATGGGGCCCGAGCGCTGTGGGTCGTCCTGCAGGGCCTGGGTCAGCGGCGTGGCAATCCAGCCCGGCGCCACGGCGTTGACGCGGATGCCGTCCGCCGCATAGGCGATGGCCAGGCTCTTGGTCAGTTGCGCCACGCCGCCCTTGCTGGCGCTGTAGCCCGGCACCAGACCGCCGCCGAAAAAACTGAGCATCGAGGCCGTGTTGACGATGCAGCCTCGCCGCGCCTTCAGGCCGTCACGGGCCGCGGCACAGACCCGCATCGTGCCGGTGAGGTTGATGTCGATGACCTGCGCGAATGCCTCGGGGTCATGCTCCTGGCCGCGACGGATGATGCCGGCGCAATTGACCACCACATCCAGCGGACCCAGTCCTGTGACCCATGAGGACACAGTCGCGGCATCGCGCACGTCCAGCCGGGAAAACGCGATGGCGCTGTCGGTCGCTGCGGCGGAAGCGACCTCCGCATCGGTGGCGCCTGTGGCGTACACCTGGGCCCCATCCGCCGCAAAGGCGCGGGCGATACCCAGACCGATGCCGCTGGTCGCGCCTGTGACGAGTACGCGGCGTTGCGCGGGGGTCTCCGATGTACGCGTCATGCGATGGCCTCCCTTACCTGTGCGGCCGTCGGAATGGGTGCCACCGCCCCGTAGCCCTGAGTCGACAAAGCAGCCGCCGCCGCAGCATAGCGGCCCGCCTGCGCGAGACTGTCGCCTTGCAGAAATCGGTGCACAAAGGCGCCGCCAAAGGTATCACCCGCACCGGTGGCATCCACCGGCCGACAGGGATGGGGAGCGATACGGTGTCGCTGGTGGGCGTCAGCGACCAGCGCGCCCTGATCGCCCATCTTGAGCGCCACCACCCGCGCACCCAGACGCAGGCAATGATCGACCAGGGCGTCGGGATCGCTCAGACCGGTGATCGCCGCCACATCCTCAAGACTGGGCAGGCAGATATCGCAATGGGCGATCACGTCGTTCAT
>CANGSD010000077.1 GCA_947455875.1 Comamonadaceae bacterium | reverse complement strand
TGGGTCGCCCAGGGGCCGGAGAACACCCGGCTCATATCTAGGACGCGGATACCCGCCAGCGGTCGCCGCTGCGGGTCTTGAGGATCGTCAGCCGCGTTCACGCCACCCACGGCTTGCCATATGCCGGCTCTTTGTACGGCGTCGGCGGCAGCTGCCAGGTGCCGGTGGACGGCGGGCGCACGTCGGCGTCGACGTGCACGTCGATGACGCAAGGGCGGCGATTTTTCAGGGCCTGCTCCACGGTCACGCCCAGATCCTGCGGACGGTTGACGGTGTAGCCGTCGGCACCACAGGCACGGGCCCAGGCGGCGAAGTCGGGGTTGTAACGCTCGCCGGTGGCGCCGTGGAAAAAGGCGGTGCCGATCTCGCGGCCGTTGAACATGCCGTGCTGGATGTCGCGGATCGCGCCCCAGGCAAAGTTGTTCCAGATGATCCAGACCACCGGCAGGTTGTATTCGACTGCGGTGCACAGCACATAAGGCGCCATGGTGAAGCCGCCATCACCCACCACCGCCACGCAGGGACGATCGGGTGCGGCCAGCTGCGCGCCCATGACACCGCACACGCCAAAGCCCATGCTCGAATAGCCCCAGCTATTGAGCATGCTCTGAGGCCGCTTGGCTTGCCAAAACTGCATGAACCAGTTGTGGTGTACGCCCGAATCGAGCGCGAGGATCACGTCGTCGGGCAAGACCTTTTGCAAGGTGCCGACCACGAACTCGGGCCGCAGCGGGCTGGTGGAGTCGGTGAAGTGCGGACGCACAAAGGCCTCCCACTGCGCCTGCCAGCCCTGAACCTGGGCCAGCCAGGGGGCATAGCGCGTGGCGCTGATCGCTGGGCGCGCCGGCAAGGCATTGAGCAACTGGCGCGTGAACACCTTGACGTCGGCAATGATGCCCAGCGTGGGCGCGTAGTTGCGGCCGAGTTCCTGCGGGTCGATGTCCACATGAATCAGCTGCGTCTTGGGGAAATTCCAGGAGTAGCCCGGATGCCAGCTGGACGAACTGCGGTCGTCAAAGCGCGTGCCCAGGGTGATCACCAGGTCGGCGCGGCGGCCCGCCTCGTTGGCGGGGAAGGCGCCGTTGCGACCGATGAAGCCCAGGGCCAGCGGATCGTCGCCGCGGATGCAACCCATGCCATTGGGCGAGGTGATGACCGGGATACCCAGGCGATGCGCCAGCTCGGTGATTTCTTCTCCGGCTTCGGACAGCGTCGCGCCATGGCCGATGAACAACACGGGCTGGTGGGCGGCAGCCAACAGATCGATGGCCGCGGCCACGTCGGCCTCGCTGGCGCCCGGACGGTGCGCGCGGTGCACATGCGAGGCCGCAGGCAGATCGACGTCGGCTTCTTCCTGGTAGACGTTGTAGGGGATGTCCAGGTTCACCGGGCCGGGGCGACCCGTGACCATGGTGTCCATCGCCTGGCGCAGGGCCAGCGGCAGCATGTCAACCCGCGTGGGCTGGAAGGCGCGCTTGACGACCGGGCGCATCACCTGCGCGAAGTCGGCCTGGTTGTGTTTGTACAACTCCTGGAAGGGCGCGCGATTGTGCTGCGAGGTCGGCACGTTGGAGGTGATGGCCATGAAGGCCGACGAGTCCGACAACGCAGTGGCCAGCGACATGACCATATTGGCCGAGCCCGGGCCGGTGGACGTGAGCGTGGCCACCGGCTTGTGCTTGACGCGAAAGTAGGCATCGGCCATGTGGCCCGCGCACTGCTCGTGGCGCGGCGACACCAGCTGGATCTTGTCACGCACGTCATACAGCGCATCCAGGATGCCGACGTTGCCGTGACCGCAGATGCCGAAGATATACGGCACCTTTTCCTGGACCAGGTAATTGGCGATCAGTTCGCCGCCCTTCATGGTGGGCATCTTGAAGTCTCCTTGTTCGTCTCTCGCAGGGGCGCGCCTCAGGCCAGGATGGTAATCACCCGTTCTTCGGTCATCTCACGCACCGCGTAGTGCGGACCCTCGCGCCCGAAGCCGCTGTCCTTGGTGCCGCCGTACGGCATCATGTCCACACGCGAGCTGGAGGTTTCGTTGATGTGGACACCGCCCACATCGAGCTGGCGCGCCAGGCGCATCGCATCGTCCAGACGGTTGGTGAAGATACCGGTGGCCAGGCCATAGGGCGTGGCGTTGATCCGCTGGACGACTTCCTGGATATCCGTGAACGGCACGATGGACATCACCGGCCCGAAGATCTCCTCGCACGACACCGACATCGAAGGCGCCACATCGGTCAACAGCGTGGGCGGCACCACGGCGCCTTGACGCGCACCCCCAGCCAGGCGCCGTGCGCCCTGGGCCATGGCCGCATCAATCCAGCGCTCGATGCGCTGCGCCGCCGCTTCGCTGATCACGGGGCCCACAAAGGTATCGGGCTGCATCGGATCGCCAAATTTCAGAGCCGCCACCATCGGCGTGAGGCGCCGCTCGACCTCGGCGCACAGGGACTGATGCACCAGCAGGATCTGGATCGAGGTGCAGACCTGTCCGGCCTTGCGGTAACTGGCGTTGATCACCTTGGGCAAGGCGGCATCGAGTGACGCATCCTGGGCCAGCACGGTGAAGGCGATCGAGCCCAGCTCCATTTGCGTGCGGCGTAATCCGGCGCGAGCATGAATGTCTCGGCCCACTTCGGTGCTGCCGGTGAAGGCAAAAAAGCGCACCTGGGGTTGATCCAGCAGGGTCTGCACCACCTGGCTGCCGCCGTGCAGCACCGTCATGCGGCGCGCGGGCAGCCCGGCGTCGATCAAGGCCTGCGCCAGCAGGTTGGCCGTGGTGGGCGTGCTCGAGGAGGGCTTGAGAATCACGGTGTTGCCTGCAGCCAGGGCCGGGCCCACCTTGTGGGCCACGGTGTTCAGGGGCGAGTTGAACGGCGTGATCGCGCACACCACCCCCAGCGGCACCCGCAGGGTGAAGCCCAGGCGGCCTGACTGCTGCGGCGCGCCGTCGATGGGGATTACATCGCCGCTCAGGCGGCGTGCTTCCTCGGCCGACAAGCGCAAAGTCTGCGTCGCACGACGCACTTCGCCGGCGCTGTCGTTCTCGGTGAAGCCCGCCTCCTGCTGCATGGCGCGTACGAATTCGCTGGCGCGCTGCTCGATCAGGCCCGCCGCGCGATCCAGGATGGCGCCGCGTTCATGCGCGGACAGAGGTCGCTCGCGAAACTCGGCGTGGGCGCTGGCCACGGCGTGGGCGACCTGCTCGCGCGAGGGGCGGTGCAGTCGCAAGAAAGGCGTGAGGCGGAATTTGTCCAGGACTTCGACGGTGTCGGCGCCGGCCACCCACTGGCCATCGATCAACAGCAGGCACTCGCGCAAGTCCACTGGGGCGGTGTGGGTCATGGCCTTGTTCATGGCAACCCCCTGCATCACAGGGTCGACGCCGTGTCTTCCACGGGCGTCGTCACAACCAGGAACACCAGGCCGGTCGTGCCGGTGTTGGTGAAGCTGTGATGCACACCGGGCGGCACGTAGACGTAATCGTGCGGGCGCATCAGGTGGCTCTCGTCGTCCAGGGTCAAGACGCCCTCGCCTTCGAGCACGTAATAGATCTGCTCTTGTACCTTGTGCACGTGGTTGACCACATGTGCCGCCGGCGCGTAGCGCGAGATGCGAAAGTCGATCCGGCTCGAACCCGAGTTCTCCGGGCCGACCAGCGCCTTGGACAGCGCGCCGCCGAAGTGGCCAGGAAACTCCTGCCAGGCGACGCGGGCCATCTGCTGCACAAAGGCTTTTTTGGGGGTGTTGTGAGGTTTCGTCATGACGTTTTCTCCGGGCGTGGGGATCAGACCCACAAAATCTTCTTTCGGTAATCGAGGTCGGTGAGCAGCGGTTCGGCCGGCCCGCTGTGGAACACAGCGCCGCGCTCCAGCGCGTAGACGCGGTCGGCCAGGGCCAGCACCAGATCGAGGTTGTGCTCCACGATCACGATGGAGACCTCGCGGCGCAGGCGGTCGAACACGGTAAAGAGCTCCTGCGTGACCGCCGGGGCCAGACCCTCGAAGGGCTCGTCCAGCAGTAGCAGGCGCACATTGCCCGAGAGCGCACGGGCCACCGCAGCCATCTGCTGCTCGCCGCCCGAGAGGTAATCGGCGGGCACGTGCATGCGCTCTTTCAGGCGCGGGAAGTAGTCGAAGATCTTTTCCTCGCTCCAGGCCACGCCGTGGCTGCCATCGGTGGCACGCGCCAGGCGGCCCAGCGCCAGGTTCTCGGCGACGGTCATGCCGGCGAACAGGCCTCGGCCCTGCGGCACATAGCCGATGCCCAGACGCGCGATCTGCGCGGCGGGCATGCCGGCGATGTTGCGGCCTTCGAATTCAATGGCACCCGAGGCCGGCGGCAGCAAACCGCACAGGGCCTTGAGCAGGGTGGACTTGCCGGCGCCGTTGCGTCCGAGCAGGGCCACGATCTCGCCATCGCGCACCTCGAGGGTGGCGTCGTTCAGGATGTGGCTCTTGCCGTAGAAGGCGTTGACGCCCTCAAAGCGCAGGATGCGCGGGCGATCGCCCACCTGCGCCGCGGCGCGGCCCGTGACCGGCGGCGTGCCGCTGCCGGTGTAGACCTCTTGCACCCGCGCGTCGTTGCGCACCTGATCGGGCGAGCCCGCCATCAGCACTTCACCTTGGTTCATCACCGTGACGGTGTGCGAGAAGGCCAGTACGCGGTCGATGTCGTGTTCGACGATCAGCACCGGAATGTTTTCGGCAATGATGCGCACCAGGCGGCTGACGCGTTCGCGTTCGGCCGCAGCCAGGCCGGCTAGCGGCTCGTCCATCAGCAGCACCTGGGGCTTGGCGCCCAGGGCAATGCCCATGTCGACCAAGCGCTGGCCGCCATAGGACAGGTCGCCCGCCAGCGTGTCTTCGATGCCTTGCAGGCCCAGGAACTTGAGCAGTTCGGCCGTCTCCGCATTCACTGCGTCTTGCTGCGCGACGTCGCGCCAGAGGTTGAAGCGCCCCGCATGGCGTGCCTGCAGCGACAGGCGCAGGTTTTCCTCGATGGTCAGGCCCTTGAACAGATTGGTGATCTGGAAGGATCGCGCCAGGCCCTGCTCCACCACCTGGTGCGGCGGCAGGCCGTGAATCTCGCGGCCATTGAGGCGCACGGTGCCCTGGTCCGGCGCGTACAGGCCGGAGATCAGGTTGAACATCGTGGTCTTGCCCGCGCCGTTGGGGCCGATCAGCGCATGGATCTGACCCGCTTGCAGCGACACGCTGGCGCCGTTGACCGCGCGGATGCCGCCAAAGTGCTTGACCACGCCCTCGGCCTGCAGCGCGGTGGTGGCGCCGGCTTGCCCGCGCAGGAAGGCCGGCAGCGGCAGGCCGTCGTAAATCTTGCGCCGGCTCATGGCGGCGTCTTCTTCCGGCGGCGGATTCCAGCGACGCTGCAGCTGCGCCCAGATGCCGGTCAAGCCATTGGGCGAGAACACCACGAAGCCGACAAAGGTCAGGCCAAACCAGAACAACCAGTTGTCGGTGTAGATCGAGAAGAACTCGCGAAACAGGATGTAGAACAGGACACCCACCGCCGGCCCGAAGAAGCTGCGCATCCCGCCGATCACCACCATGGCCAGCATCTCGCCGGAGAAGGCCACCGTCGTCGATTCGGCCGCCGCCAGGCGGTGGTCGAACACGAGCAAGGCACCGGCCAGACCGGTAATGGTGCTGGCGATGATGAAGGCCACCAGCTTGTAGCGGTTGGTGGGGTAACCCTGAAAGCCCGCGCGTTGCTCGTTCTCGCGGATCGCCACTAGCACATGGCCGAAGGGCGATCGCACGATCCGCTGCATCACGTACAGCGACACAAAGCCGATCACGGCCACCATCGCGTAGTACAGGCGGTCGTCGTTCAGATCCAGCGGGCCGAGGAAGCCGCGCTCCAGACCGCCGAGGCCGCCCTCGCCGCCCGTGACCGCCGTCCAGCGGAACGCGATGGCGAAGGTCAGCGCGCACAGGGCCAGGGTCAGCAGCGAGAAGTAGACGCCGCGTCGGCGCAGGATCAGAAAGCCGACGAGGGCCGACAGCGCGATCATGAAGACGATCGTGAACGCAATCGGCGCGAAGATCTGCCCCGCGAACCAATGCTTCTGGGCCAAGGCGGCGGCATAGCCGCCCACGCCGAACCAGGCGCTGTGACCGAAGGACACCAGGCCGGTGTAACCCACCAGCAGGTTCAGGCCCATGGTGGCCATGGTCAGGAGCACCACCACCGTGGCGGTGTCCAGGGTCAGACCCACCGCGTGCATCGCGAAGGGCATGAGAATCAGGCCGGCGGCGCCGATCCAGAGCGTTTGGGAATTCTTGGACATGAGACGCTCGCTCACTCGAACCGCTCGATGCGCTCGCCCAGCAAACCACGCGGCCGGAACATCAGCACCAGGAACATCAG
>CANGSD010000076.1 GCA_947455875.1 Comamonadaceae bacterium | reverse complement strand
CGGGTGACCGGCCTGGTGCGCGACCTGCTCATGGCGTCCACCTTTGGCGCCAGCGCGCTCACCGACGCCTTCAACGTGGCGTTGCGCATCCCCAATCTGTTTCGCCGCCTGTTCGCCGAGGGCGCCTTCAGCCAGGCCTTTGTGCCGGCCCTGGCCCACGTCAAGGAGCGTGAGGGCGAGGCTGCCACCCAGGCCCTGATCGACAGTGTGGCCACGGTCCTGGCCTGGGCCCTGCTGGTCACCTGCGTGATCGGCGTGGCCGGTGCCCCGGTGCTGGTGTGGGCGCTGGCCAGCGGCCTGCAAAAAGACCCCCAGGCCCTGGAGGCCGCGGTGCTCATGACCCGCTGGATGTTCCCCTACATCGGCTTCATGTCGCTGGTGGCCCTGTCCGCGGGCATCCTGAACACCTGGCGCCGCTATGCCGCCCCGGCCGCCACGCCGGTGCTTCTGAACCTGGCCATGATCGGGGCCGCCTGGCTGGGGGCGCCCTGGTTCGCGTCCATGGGGATCGAGCCGATCTACGCCATGGCCGCCGGCGTGATGGTCGGAGGCGTCTTGCAACTGGGCGTGCAGGTGCCGGTGCTGCTGCGCCTGGGGCATTTGCCACGCATTGGCCTGGGCTGGACCCGTATCCGCACCGCTTGGGGCCATGCGGGTACGCGCCGCATCGGCGCGCTGATGCTGCCGGCCTTGCTGGGGGTGGGCGTGGCCCAGATTTCCCTCTTGATCAACACCCAGATCGCGTCCTGGTTGTCCACGGGCAGCGTGACCTGGCTGGGGTATGCCGACCGCCTGATGGAGTTTCCGACCGCAATGTTGGGGGTGGCCCTGGGGGTCGTGCTGATGCCCCAACTGGCCTCGGCCCATGCCGCCAACGACACGGCGCGGTATTCGGCCATGCTCGATTGGGGGCTGCGACTGGTGGTGCTGCTGGCGGTGCCCAGCTCGGTGGCCCTGTTGGTGTTCGCCACGCCGCTGGTGGCGACCCTGTTCCACTACGGTGCCTTCACCGGCCGCGATGTGATCCAGGTCTCCACCGCCCTGGCCGGCTACGGCGTGGGCTTGCTGGGGCTGGTGGCGATCAAGGTGCTGGCCCCAGGCTACTACGCCAACCAAGACATGCGCACACCCGTGCGCATCGCCATCGTGGTGCTGGTGGTCACGCAGTTGCTGAACGTGGCCCTGGTGCCGCTGCTCCAGCACGCCGGTCTGGCCCTGTCGATCGGCTTGGGCGCCTTGCTCAATGCGTCCTGGCTGTTGATCGGCCTGCGCAAGCAAGGCAGCTGGCAGCCCTCGCCGGGCTGGGTGCGCTTTCTGCTGCAGGTGGTGGGGGCCACGGCCCTTTTGACCGTGTTCCTGTCCTGGAGCGCGGGGGCGGTGTCCTGGATCGATCTGCGCGCGCAGCCCTTGCAGCGGGTGGGGCTTTTGGCGGCGGTGCTGGTCGCGGCGGCGGTGATCTACTTTGGCGCCCTCTGGGCTGCGGGGGTGAAGCTGCGCCAGTTTGTGGCGCGCTGACCGCTGCGGCGATGCAGCCTCCTTGACGCGCCCCGCAGGCCGCGCTTACAAAGCTTCCAATGCAGCTCGATTTCTCGGCGCCCACGCCCCTGGCGTACTTCCGCTCCCTGGTCCAGAGCGACGACCACTTTCCCCTGCTCGAAGCCGCGGCCAGCCTGGCCCAGGACGAATACCCCGAGTTGGACGTGCAACAGGTCCTGGGCGATGTCGACCAGCTGCTGGCGCGCCTGAAGCGCCGCCTGCCCGCCGACGCCCCGGCCTTGCAGCGCCTGCGCATGCTCAATCAGTTCTTCTTTCAGGACCTGAGTTTCGGCAGCAACATCAACGACTACAGCGACCCGGACAACAGCTACCTGAACGTGGTGCTGCGCACGCGGCGCGGCATCCAGATTTCGCTGGCCGTGTTGTGGCTGGAGCTGGCCCAGGGGCTGGGGCTGCACGCCCGTGGCGTGTGCTTTCCGGGGCATTTCATGGTGAAGGTGAACCTGCCCAAGGGGCAGGTGGTGATCGATCCCTTCACCGGGCAGTCGCTCTCGCGCGAGGAGCTGTCCGAGCGGCTCGAACCCTACAAGCGTCGCAGCGGCCTGACCGGCGAATTCGAGGTCCCGCTGGGCCTGTACCTGCAGTCGGCGCCGCCGCGCGACATCATCGCCCGCATGCTGCGCAATCTAAAGGAAATCCACCGCGCGCAGTCGGACTGGCCGCGCCTGATCGCGGTGCAAGACCGCTTGGTGACCCTGATGCCCGAAGCCTGGTCGGAATACCGCGACCGCGGTCTGGCCCACGCCGCACGCGGCCAGACCGAGCTGGCGGTGCGTGACCTGGAAACCTATCTGGGCAATGCGCAAGACGCTTTGGACATCGACGCGGTGGCCGACCACCTGGCCAATTTGCGCCGGGCGCGCAACTAAGACGCGCCTAGTTCACTTCCACCGGCGCGCCGGTGCCGCGCGCCGCGATGGCGCCGATCTCGTAGACCGTTTCGCCCTGCGCACGCAGGGTGGCCGCCGTGGCCGCTGCGTCGGCGGCCGCGACCACCACCACCATGCCGATGCCATTATTGAAGGTGCGGTTCATCTCGTGGTCGGAGATGGCGGCCGTCTTTTGCAGCCAGGCAAACAGCTCGGATTGCGGCCAGCTGCCTTTTTTTAGGTGGGCGGCCGTGCCCTCGGGCAGCACGCGGGGGATGTTTTCCAGCAAGCCGCCGCCGGTGATGTGGGCCAGGGCCTTGATCGGGTGCTGGGCCAGGGTGGCAAGCACCGGCTTCACGTACAGGCGGGTGGGGGCCATCACGGCCTCGCGAAAGGGTTTGCCGTCCAGGGTGGTGGGCAGCTGGGATCCGGCGCGCTCGATGCACTTGCGTACCAGCGAGAAGCCGTTGGAGTGCACGCCATGCGAGGCCAGGCCCAGCACCACGTCGCCGGGGCGCACGTCGCGGCCGGTGAGGATCTTGGATTTCTCGACGGCGCCGACGCAAAAGCCCGCCAGGTCGTACTCGCCATCGGGGTACATGCCGGGCATCTCGGCGGTCTCGCCCCCGATCAGGGCGCAGCCCGAAAGCTCGCAGCCGCGGGCGATGCCGCCGACCACCGCCGCCGCCGTGTCCACATGCAGCTTGCCGCAGGCGAAGTAATCGAGGAAGAACAGGGGCTCGGCGCCTTGCACCAGCACGTCGTTGACGCTCATGCCCACCAGGTCGATGCCGACGGTGTCGTGCATGTTCCACTCGAAAGCGAGCTTGAGCTTGGTGCCCACGCCGTCGGTGCCGGAGACCAGCACGGGCTCTTTGTAGCGTTTGGGCACCTCGAATAGCGCGCCAAAGCCGCCAATGCCGGCCAGCACGCCCTCGCGCATCGTCTTTTTGGCCAGTGGCTTGATACGTTCGACCAGCGCGTCGCCGGCGTCAATATCGACGCCGGCGTCCTTGTACGAGAGGGGGGCTTGAGTCATGGGCGGGCCCGATAGAATTTGCTGGATTTTACTTTGCGGCCTGTCCTCTCCAATGTTCCCGATTCATGCGCCGGATCCCGCGCTGGTAGGCACGCTCGCCGTGCCCGCCGCAGCCGGCTGCCGCCCCCGCCGGCCATGAAGCAGATCGCGCTGGACATCGGCCTGACCCGCGGCCCGACGCTGGAGGGCTTTTGCGCAGGCCCGAATGACGCGGCGCTGGCCCACCTGAAGCTGTGGTGCGGCAGCCCGACCCGCTCGCCGGTGCCCACCTACCTCTGGGGTGCCAGCGGCAGCGGCAAGACCCACCTGCTCAAGGCCGTGGCGCAAGCCCTGCGCGACCAGGGCGCCTCGGTCGGCTGGCTCGACGCCTCGGTGTCCGAGCCACCCGCCTTCGACGAGCGTTGGGCGGGGGTGATGCTGGACGACGCCCACCTGTACACCGCCGTGCAGCAGCATGCGGCCTTCAACTGGTTCGTCAATGCCCAGACCCTGCAGCGCGGCGTGCTCGCCGCCGGCGCCTTGCCGCCGGCCGACCTGAAGCTGCGCGAGGACCTGCGCACCCGACTGGGGTGGGGGCATGTGTTTCACCTGCAGGTGCTGTCCGAGACCGAGCGGCGCGCGGTGCTGCGCCAGGCGGCGGATGCGCGCGGGGTCTTCCTGGGCGATGAGGTGATGGACTACATGCTCACACGCTTCTCGCGCGATCTGGGCAGCCTCATGCAGCTGCTGGAGCACCTGGACCTGTATGCCTTGCAAACCAAGCGCGCCATCACCATCCCCTTGATCCGCTCCATGTTGGAGAACGAGTGAAACTCGCGCTGTTCGACCTCGACCACACCCTGCTGCCGATTGACTCCGACTACGCCTGGGGCGAGTTCACCCTGGAGATCGGCTGGTGTGACCCCGGTCATTTCAAATCTCGCAACGACGAGTTCTACGCCCACTACCAGGCCGGCACATTAGACGTGCATGCCTATGTCCGCTTTGCCACCGAGGCGATCCGCCTGCGCGGCGAGCAGCAGGCCCTGGCGGCGCGCGAGCAGTTTCTGCAACGCGTGATCGCACCCGCCATCCAGCCGCAGGCTTTGGATCTGGTGGCGCGCCACCGCGACGCTGGCGATCAGGTGGTGATCGTCACCGCCACCAACGAATTCGTCACCCGACCCATCGCCGAGCGCTTTGGCGTGCAGGAGCTGATTGCGGTGAACCTGCAGCGCGATGCCAGCGGCTGGATCACCGGCGAGATCGAGGGCGTGCCCTCCATGCGCGCGGGCAAGGTCACGCGCATGGCCCAGTGGCTGGCGCAGAGGGGCCTGGACTGGGCCGATGTCGACGCCACCTTCTATTCCGACTCCATGAACGACCTGCCCCTGCTGGAACAGGTGCGCCACCCGGTGGCTACCAATCCCGACCCCCGGCTGCGCCAGGTGGCCGCCGAGCGGGGCTGGCGCATACTCGACCTGTTTGGCAATTCCCCATGATCAAGAAATTCATCGACCGGCTGCTTGGCACCGGCTCCGCGGGCAAGCAGCGCTTTGGCAAGCGGCGTGAAGTCCCTCACAGCGAGCACCGCATCGACCTGTCCCTGGTCGACGAGCGCGCGATCAATGTGGTACGCACCCTGCAGGATGCCGGCTACGAGGCCTACATCGTCGGCGGTGCGGTGCGCGATCTGCTGCTGGGGCTACGTCCCAAAGACTTTGATGTGGCCACCGACGCCACGCCCGAACAGGTCAAGAGCCTGTTTCGCCGCGCCTTCATCATCGGCCGGCGCTTTCGCATCGTGCACGTGGTGTACGGGCGCGGGCGCGAGCACGAGGTGATCGAGGTCTCGACCTTCCGCGCCTACCTGGATAACGCAGCGGCCGAGGCCGTCTCGGGCAACGAGCGCACCAGCAAGAGCGAGCTGGCCGGCATGAAGCATGCGGTCGATGCCAGTGGCCGCGTGCTGCGTGACAACGTCTGGGGACCTCAGGACGAAGACGCCACGCGACGCGACTTCACCGTCAACGCCATGTATTACGACCCGCACACGCAGGTGGTGGTGGATTACCACGGCGGCATGGAAGACGCCAAGAAAAAGCGTCTGCGCATGATCGGTGACGCCGCCACCCGCTACCGCGAAGACCCGGTGCGCATCATCCGCGCAGTGCGCTTTGCCGCCAAGCTCAATCCGCTGGGCTTTCAGATCGAAGCCAAGACCGCTGCGCCCCTGCAGTCCTGCAAGAAGCTGTTGGCCGAGGTGCCACAAAGCCGCTTGTTCGACGAGATGCTCAAGCTGCTGCAAACCGGCCATGCGTTGGCCACGATCGCGCAGCTCAAATCTCTGGGGCTGGAGCGCGGCATCTATCCGCTGCTCGAACTTGTGGTGGAACGCGCCGACCAGCCCTTTGTGCGTGCCGCCTTGCAGGACACCGATCGCCGTGTGGGCGAAGGCAAGCCGGTGGCGCCCAGCTTTTTGCTGGCCGCGGTGATGTGGTCCGATGTGCGTGAAGGCTGGGCGCAGCGACAGGCCAATCGCCAGGCACCTTTCCCGGCCCTGCAAGATGCGATCGACGACGTGTTCAACGCGCGCATCGGCGATGTGTCGGGTCGCGGCAAGCTCGCGGCTGATATGCGTGAGATCTGGATGATGCAGCCGCGTTTTGACAAGCGCGTGGGCAGCACGCCGTTTGGTTTGGTGGAACAACCGCGCTTTCGCGCCGGGTTCGATTTCATGCGCTTGCGCGCCGATGTGGGCGAGGTCGATGTGGTGCTGGCCGACTGGTGGCAGGAGTTCAGCCTGACCAGTGATGCGGTGCGCGAAGACCTGATCGCGCAGGTGCGCGAGGAGCAGCCCCGAGGCGGCGCGCGTCGCGTGCGCGCGGTGCGTCCTGCGACGGCTGCGTCTGACGAGGATGCCGCGCCGCATGACGCCGGACCGCGTGATGATCTGCCGGCGGAGGAGGGCGCTGCGCCGTCCCCCGCTCGCAAGCGTCGTCGCCGT
>CANGSD010000075.1 GCA_947455875.1 Comamonadaceae bacterium | reverse complement strand
CCGCGCTGCAACTTCAAAGCCAACGAAAAAGCGAAATAAACCTGTACCCCTCAAGACGCCGCGTACATCACCGCCGGAAACGTCGTGAGCCAGGCCCAAAAGAATCGGTTCAATCCGAAGTACCAAAACACCAGAAAGTGAAACACCGCCGCCACCCCACAGAACACGGCGGCTAAACGTACATCGAGCAAGGCCAGCGGGAAACATCCTTCCCACACGGTAAACGCCCAGGCGCAAACCCGGGCGACGGCAGGCCGACGAAACAGACTGTCTGCAGCCAGCGGTCCATAAATACCCGTGTCGAGAAAAAAGGGCAGCGCGCGCCCCGATCGCCACTCGGGTCGCAGCAGCTTGACCCATCCCGACATGAAATATGAGGTGAGCGCCTGCAAGGTCACGTACCACAGGCCCGCACGCCAACCGTGTGCCATACCCGCATATGCACCTACGCCATACGCGATCAGCAGGCCCGTCAGGCCCACCAGCGTCATGAAATCGCTGCCGCCATTGAAGGCCCCGCGCCAGCGAAACAGCAGCAACACCGCAATCACGAACAGCAGCATCGCCCCTGCCAGTGGCAGGTAGCCGACCATCAGCAGCACCGCCAGAGCCGCCCGCAGCCACAGCATCGAAAAGTAGACCGCAGGCTGAAACACGACATCCAGCAGCGGCCGCAGCCAGGCGGGGCGCATCGGCACCTCGGTGCGCTGGATCGTCCAGTCACCCACCCGGTCCAAGGCCTGTACGCGCAGCTGCTCCAGCGACTGCAGCAGCAGGCTCCATCCCAGCAGGATCTCGAAGGCGCGTGCTGCGTCGGTGAGCGTCATACAGCCAGCACCGGAGATTGCAGCATGCACATCGCCTCGTCACCGTGCGGTGACTCCAGCCGTAGCTCGAATTGGAAGGCGTGCACCTGCGCCGGCAAGGCTGTGCGTGCAAGGCGCGCCACCAGCTGGTAGCTCACGCACTCACGGATGTCGGCGTCGTCGGGCAAGTCATTGATGTCGGCGGCCAGATGGTCCACCAGGTTCTGGTGCGACAGCGCGAGGTTCACATCGGCGTTGTGCACCAGGTGCCACAGCTTGCGTTGGCGTCGCGGGTACACCTGCTGCCAGATCCCCCACTCGCCCGAATCGGCCTGCCCGCGCACATACAGGCGAGGCGGGCGGCCCACCGCGTGATAGAACTTCCAGTTCGGAAAAAAGGCCCGCAGAAAAAACAGCCACGGCCCCTGCACGATCTGCTTTTGCCGGCGCAGCGCCCACACCAGCAGCACGAAATACGCCGCAAACAGCAGCAGCGTCACGAGCAAGGTGGGCGATGGCGTCATGGCGTCATCGGCACCTCAGGGCAGCTCGGCGTCGCGCATGCGGCCCATGATCACGCTGGCGCGGTTGGCGAGGTAGTCCGATTGCGGTAGCTTCTCGAAATAGCGCGGGCGCGGCAACATCACCGCGAGTCGCGCGGCTTCATAAGGGGTCAAACGCGCCGCGCTCTTGCGAAAGTAATGCTGCGCCGCCGCCTCGGCGCCAAACACGCCCTCACCCCACTCGACGTGATTGAGGTAGATCTCGAGGATCCGTTCCTTGGTCAGGAAGGTCTCCAAGGCAAAGGTCAGCACCATCTCCTGGCTTTTGCGCACCAGCGTGCGCTCGCCCGAGAGCAGCAGGTTCTTGGCCAGTTGCTGCGTGATGGTGGAGCCACCCACGATCTTGGGTGGACGCTGCCCCTGAACTTTGCCTTGCGCACGCCGCGCCGCTTCGGCTTCGGCCTTGGCATTGCGTTGCCAGGCTTTCTCGATCGCCTCCCAATCCACGCCGTCGTGGTTGACGAAGCTGTCATCTTCGGAGGTGATGACCGCGCGTTTGAGGTGATCGGAAATTCGCGCATAGGGCGTCCACTGCTGGCGCCAGCGCAGTCCGGTGGGCTTCTGCGTGGAAATGCGCCACGCCTCGGAGCGCTCGAAGGTGCTCGATTGCGGATCCACCACCGCCATCAGCGCAATGCGCAGGACGAAAAACAGCTGCAGCCCCAAGACCGCGATCACCAGCAGCAGCAGCCAGCGTCCGAGCGCCTTCATGTCTTGGGCGTCTCCAACAGCGCGCGCAACTCGGACAGCACCTGGCCCGCGGGCGGCATCACCCCACGCCAGATCGAAAAGGACTCGGCTGCCTGTTCGACCAGCATGCCCAGGCCATCGCGCGCCTGCGCGCCGTGCTGGCGTGCCCAGTCCAGAAAGGCCTGGGCGCCGGGCCCATACATCAGGTCGCAGGCCAGCGTGCCCGCGCGCAGCGCGGTCGGCGCAATGGGCGCGCCCTCGCCGGCCAGACTGCTGGCGCTGGCGTTGATCACGATGTCGTAGGCGGTACCCACGTCGTCCAGCCCGCAGGCCGAGAGCGCGACACCGTGTCGGTGGGCGAGATCGGCATGGCGTGCGGCGAGTTGATGCGCCTTGTCCGGGCTGCGGTTAGCGATCGTCAATGCCGCGGGCCCGGCTTGCAGCAGCGGCCCCAGCACCCCCGCGCCCGCGCCACCCGCACCCACCAGCAAGATGCGGCGACCCGCCAGGGGTACACCGGCGTTCACGGTGATGTCTCGCACCAGACCGACACCATCGGTGTTGTCGCCCAGGATCGACTCGCCATCGAACCGCAGCGTGTTGCACGCGCCGGCCAGAGTGGCGCGCTCGGACAGGCGCAGGCCCGGCAAGGCCGCCGCCTCGAACTTGAAGGGCACGGTCACATTGCAGCCCCGACCCCCGTTGGCGCGCAGGGCCTGCACCGCTTGTACGAAGCCGTCCAGGGGCACCAGGAGGGCCTCGTAGGTCAGTGCCTGCGCCGTGAGCTGCGCGAAGCGGGCATGGATCCAGGGCGACTTGCTGTGTGCCACCGGGTTGCCCATCACGCCATAGCGGTCCATCGTCGGGTCTCCTTGCGTCGAATCGTCAGCGGCCTGCGGCGCTGGTCTCGAGGGTTTCGTTGCGCGTGAAGCGAAAACGCGCAACGACCACGATCTGATCGGCGCGCTGGCGCATGGCCTCGTTAAAACGCCCGAAGGGGCCCGCCGCGGGGGCGATGCCGATGGCGCGTCGATCCAGCACCTGCTGCCCGGAGCTCTCCACCACTTCGGCGGAGAGCACGCGGCCATCGGCCTGGATGGTCAGCGCCATGGTCAGCTCGCCATAGAGTTTTTGGCCAGCGACCTCGGGGAAGTTGCGCGTGCCGCGCTCCTCGATGCGCCGACGCAGTCCGTCGTAATAAAGGGCATAGACCTCTTCGCGGGTGGCGGGGCTGATATAGCGTTTCTTGGGTCGCGCGTTTTCTTCCTGGATGCGGCGCTCGATCTCCGCCAGCAGCTTGGCCAGTTGACGCCGCTTTTCTTCACGGGCCCGGGCCTCGGGCGAGTCGGCGGCCTGCTTGGGGTCGGGTGGGGGCAGGGCGGCCAGGGCCTGGCGCGCTTGGGCCAGCAGCATCATCTGCTGCGTCTGCATCGCCTCGATCTTGCGCTGGGATTCTTCGCTGGCATCGCCCACGGCGGCCAGCATCGACGGCGGCAAGGGAGACGTCGCGCGGCCCGCCTGCGCCTCACCGCCACCGGCCATCGTGGCCTGGGCGATGGCCTGAGCCTTGTCGGGCCGCTCGGAGGTGCGGGAATTGACCAGGACCACCTCCAGCGGCGTGTCCTGAAAGACGCGGTTGAATCGTTCGGGGTCCACGAAGCGCACCGCCAGCAAGGCCGCATGGGCCGCCACGGAGACGGCCAGTGCGATCTGCAGGGTGCTCAGGGACTTGAACTTCACGGGCTTGGATTATCGGCGCCGGGCGCTTCCTCGCTGACGTCCACCGCGATGGCGATCGGGCCGGCTACCGGCTCCTCTTCGCCGCTGTCTTCGTCGGCGGCCGCCGGCTCGGCCTCGGTGTCCAGGCGCTCGATCACCGTGCCGTGCACGTCCAGCGCAATCTCGTCGATCGCACCGAGCTTGACACGCACGCGCGCGCCGCGCGGCAGGTTGTTCGCCCCCATGACCGGCAGCACCAAGGGCAGGTCGTCGGCGCGTACCAGGCCTTCGCGAAAGGCCGTGGCCGTGAGCTCGGTGATGCCTTGCTGGTGCAGGTACTTCAGGGTCCAGAACCGCTCCATGCCCGCCTGGTAGCCGTTGTAGGCGCTGTAGGCGGCGTCAAAGCCCGAGATGATCGAGAACAGCTCCGCGTCCTTCGGTTTGAACGGTGCGGCCAGAGCGGCGGTGCGGCCATGGCGTGCCGCCGCGATGATCTGCCACTGGTTCACCAGGTCGGTGTAGCGACGCAGGGGCGAGGTGCTCCAGGCATAGCACTTGACGCCAATGCCGGCGTGCGGTGCGGCCTTGGTGCCCATACGCACTTTCACGCCGGGCGCCAGGCTGGCCTGGCTGCGGTAGATCGCGGGCACACCCAGGTCGGCCAGCCACTGACCCCAGGTGCTATTGGCCAGGATCATGGCCTCGGCCACGATCAAATCCAGTGGCGCGCCGCGTCGGCGCACGGTGATCTGCACCTGCTCGTGGCCGGTGGGTTCGGTGCCGTCGTGGTCGGCGAGGCGGAAGTTGTAGTCGGGCCGGTTGAAGGTCTCGGGCTTGCCACGCACCACTTCGCGCTGCGCCTTCAGGTGACGGGCCAGTCGATACAAGAACGACAGCGGTGCGCGCAGGCCGGCGGCCACGTCGGGCACAGGCTCGCCTGGCTCGCCCGCATGGGTCGGATCGTCCAGCCAGGCTTCGGTGATCGACGCATCAAGCTGGTCATGCCGCAGGTTGGCGGCGATCGTCACCCGCTCCAGGCGCGTCACGCTGTCCTGGACGGTCAGCGTGGCCTCGTCGAACTGCACATACAGCGAGACGGCGGGGCAGTCCCGCCCCTCTTGCAGGGTGTAGGCCTGCACCACGTCGTCGGGCAGCATGGTGATCTTGTAGCCCGGCATGTAGACGGTCGACAGGCGCAGGCGCGCCACCTGGTCGACCGCCGCCGCCGGCTGCAAGGCCAGGCCGGGCGCAGCGATGTGGATGCCCAGCGTCACCGTGCCGGTGCCCAGTCCTTGCACCGACAGTGCGTCATCGATCTCGGTGGTGGCGGAGTCGTCAATCGACCAAGCCGGCGCCGGGGCCAGGGGCAGTTCGTCGGCGATGGCCGGTGCGGTCAGTGCGGGAAAGCCGGTGCCCTTGGGGAAGTGCTCGAAGAGGAATCGCTTCCAGTGAAACTGGTAGGCCGAGTCGATGGCGCCCGCCTTTTGCAGCAGGGTCAGAGGCGCGAGTTGGGCGGCACGCGAGGCCTCGACCACCGCCTTGTACTCGGGTGCATTTTTGTCGGGTCGAAACAGGATGCGGTAAAGCTGCTCGCGGATTGGATCCGGGCAGGTGCCCGACGCCAGGGCCTGAGCCCAATCGGCGATCTGCGCCTGTTGCTGCTTTTTCTTTTCGATGGCAGCCAGGGCCTGCTGCACGATTTCGGCGGGTGCTTTCTTGAAGCGACCCTTGCCCGCGCGCCGGAAGTAGTGCGGCGCCTCGAACAGGCGAAAGAGGGCGGCGGCTTGCTGGTCCAGCCCCGCGCCGGCGCTGAAGTAGTCACGTGCCAGGTCGGCAAATCCGAATTCTTCTTCGGGGGCGAATTCCCAGGCCAGTTCCAGCTCGATGCCCTCGGCCAGGGTCTGGGCGCGGGCGATGAATTCGGCCGGTTGGGGCTTGTCGAACTTCAGCAGGATGTGGGCGGCCTTGACCTTGACCCGCTTGCCGGTTTCCAGCTCGATCTGGGCTGACGCCTCGGCCTCGGACAGGACCCGGCCCGCCTGGAATTTCCCGGCTTCTTCAAACAGTGCGTACATCCGGGGATTGTCCCATGGCCCCCCTGAGGCAGCCGCTACAGCCCGAGGAAACCCAGGGCCTGGCCGATATGGTCAGAAAAGTCGGACAAGGCGTGATCGCCGCCTTCGAGCAGCTGGATCTGCGCCCCCGGATAACGGCCGCACATCTCGCGCCAGTCCAGGACCTCGTCGCCCTGGGCGATGACCGCGTAATAGCGCTCGGGCCGTGTGATCTGGGCCGGGGTCAGGACCCGCAGTTCATCGACGTAGCGGGGTTCGAAGAAAAAGCGCTCGGCCGGGTCCTGCCAGCTGGTGTGCTCGCCGATGTAGGCGGCCAGATCACGCGCCGGATCGACCGCCGGATTGAGCAGCACCGCGCGGCAGCCGGTGGCCTGGGCCACACAGGTGGCATAAAAGCCGCCCAGGGACGACCCTATCACGCCCAGTGTCTGGGGCGGCCAGGCCGCCAGACCCTGCATCACCTGCGTCATCGCCTGCGCCGGCGAGGGCGGCAGCTGCGGACACCACCAGGCCACGCCTGGGTGTCGCGTCTGCATCCAACGGGCCACTTGCATGGCCTTGGCCGAACGCGGCGACGAGCGAAAGCCATGCAGGTAAAGAAGATGT
>CANGSD010000074.1 GCA_947455875.1 Comamonadaceae bacterium | reverse complement strand
CTCACACGCCGGTGCAGGCCATGACAGCGGCCCCGAGGCCGACCTGTACCTCGAAGGCCACGACCAGCACCGCGGCTGGTTTCACAGCTCGCTGCTCACGGCCTGCGCCATGTACGGACGCGCGCCCTATCGGGGCCTGCTCACGCACGGCTTCACGGTGGACAGCCAGGGCCGCAAGATGTCCAAGTCGCTGGGCAACGGGGTCGATCCGCAAAAAACCAGCGAAAAGCTGGGCGCCGAGATCATCCGCCTGTGGGTGGCAGCGTCCGACTACTCGGGCGATATCGCCGGCGACGACAAGATCCTGGCGCGCGTGGTCGATGCCTACCGCCGCATCCGCAACACGCTGCGCTTTTTGCTCGCCAACGTGAGCGACTTCGACCCCGCGAAGGATGCCGTGCCCCTGTCGGAGATGCTGGAGATCGACCGCTACGCCATGAGCCGCGCGGCGCAATTCCAGGCCGAGGTGCTGGCGCACTATGAGGTCTATGAGTTCCACCCGGTGGTGGCCAAGCTGCAGGTGTATTGCTCCGAGGATCTGGGCGCCTTCTACCTGGACATCCTCAAGGACCGCCTCTACACCACTGGGCCGAAGTCGCATGCGCGGCGCAGCGCGCAGACCGCGCTGTGGAACATCACGCACGCGATGCTGCGGTGGATGGCACCCTTCCTGAGTTTCACCGCCGAAGAAGCGTGGAAGCTGTTTGGCGATTCCGACTCGATCTTCTTCGAGACCTATGCCGAAATCGGTGGCCCCGACGACGCCCTGCTGGCCAAGTGGAACCGCATCCGCGAGATCCGCGACGTCGCCAACAAGGAAGTCGAGGCCCTGCGCGAAAAAGGCGAGGTGGGCTCTTCCCTGCAAGCCGACCTCACGCTGGTCGCGCCACCGGCCGACCACGCCCTGCTGTCCAGCCTGGGCGAGGACCTGAAGTTCGTCTTCATCACCTCGGCGATCGCGTTGCAGGCCGGTGAGACGCTGACCGTCAAGGCCCGTCCGTCGCACGCCACCAAGTGCGAGCGCTGCTGGCACTGGCGCGATGATGTGGGCCAGGACGCGGCCCACCCAACGATCTGCGGGCGCTGCACCTCGAATCTGTACGGCGCGGGCGAAGCCCGGGCCCATGCCTGATGGCGCGCTCGGGCACCCTGCGCGGCATGCTGCCCTGGCTGGGGCTGGCCTTGCTGTTGTTCCTGATCGATCAGTTCACCAAGGTCCTGATCCTGGGCGCCTACGCGCTGGGCGATTCGACCTATGTGACGTCCTTCTTCAACATCGTGCGAGTGCACAACCCGGGCGCAGCGTTCTCGTTCCTGGCCTCGGCCTCGGGCTGGCAGCGGTGGTTCTTCACCGCGCTGGGCATCGGCGCAGCGATCTTCATCGTGTGGCTGCTCAGGTCTCACAGCAACCAGCGCCTGTTCGCCTTCTCTATGGCCTGCCTGCTGGGGGGCGCGGTGGGCAATGTGGTGGACCGCGTGCTGTATGGCTATGTGGTCGACTTCGTCCAGCTGCATTACGCGGGCTGGGCGTTCCCTGCCTTCAATGTGGCCGATGCAGCGATCACCGCAGGCGCCATCGGCATGATCCTGGACGAATTGCTGCGGGTGCGGCGCGGACGCTGAGCGCCTGCGCCGCGCCGCAGGCGCTCAGGGCAGCAAGATGGTGCAGCCCGTGGTCTTGCGCGCTTCCAGGTCGCGATGGGCCTGCGCCACCTGCGAGAGCGGATAGCGCTGGTCGATGCGGATCTTCACCGCGCCGCTGGCCACCACCGCGAACAGGTCGTCGGCCATCTCCTGGGTGGTCTCGCGCGTGGCGATGTGGTTGAACAGGGTCTGGCGCGTGACGTAGATCGAGCCCTTGGTGCCCAGAATGCCGGGTGCGAAAGGCGGCACCGGGCCCGAGGCGTTGCCAAACGATGCCATCAGGCCGAAGGGGCGCAGGCAATCGAGCGATTTGTCCCAGGTGTCCTTGCCCACCGAGTCGTAGACCACCTTCACGCCCTGACCGGCCGTGATCTCCTTGACGCGCGCGGCGAAGTCTTCGCGCTGGTAGTTGATCACGTGGGCGGCGCCCAGCGACTTGGCGAGCGCGCATTTTTCGTCGCTGCCCGCGGTGCCAATCAGCTGCAGGCCCAGGTGCTTGGCCCACTGCACGGCGATCAGGCCCACGCCACCGGCGACGGCATGAAACAGCACGAAGTCGCCCCGCTGCAGGCCGCCTTGGGGCAGCACGCGTTTGAGCAGGTATTGGGCGGTGAGGCCCTTGAGCATCATGGCGGCGCCGGTCTCGAAGTCGATCACGTCGGGCAGCTTGCACACGCACTTGGCGGGCATGACGCGCGCCTGGCTGTAGGCACCGGGGGGGTGGCTGGCGTAAGCCGCGCGATCACCGGCCTTGAGGTGGGTGACGCCTTCGCCCACCGCCTCGACGATACCGGCGCCTTCCATGCCCAGACCAGCGGGCATCTGCATGGGGTACAGGCCGGTGCGCTGGTAGACGTCGATGAAGTTCAGGCCAACGGCGTGGTGGCGAATGCGGATCTCGCCGGGGCCGGGCTGGCCGACCTCGACATCGACCAGTTCCATTTGTTCGGGGCCGCCGTTTTGGCGCAGGCGTATGGCTTGGATCATGTGTGTGTCTCCTCGTGCGGGGTCTGAAAGCGCGCGATCGTGCCACGAAACTGCAGGCCCTGCCGAACGACCCGCGAGGGGCGCAGCGCGCCGGTGGGCTACAGTCGCCCCTCGCATGCACACACCCCTGACGCTTCGCACCGCCGCCATTTTGGTGGTACCTCCCCTGATGTGGGCGGGTAATGCCGTGGTCGGGCGCCTGGCGGGCTCGTTGGTGCCGCCTGTCACCCTGAATTTCCTGCGATGGGCGCTCGCCTTCCTGGTGCTGCTGCCGCTGGCGGCCTGGGTGCTGCGCCCGGGCGGGCCGCTGCAGACCCACTGGCGGCGCTACGCCCTGCTGGGCCTGCTCAGTGTGGGTCTGTACAACGCCTTGCAGTACCTGGCGCTCAAAACTTCGACGCCGGTGAACGTGACCCTGGTGGGCGCGAGCATGCCGGCCTTCACGCTGGTGATCGGCGCCTTGTTTTTTGGGCAGGCCCTGGCCTTGCGGTCCATGCTGGGGGCCCTGCTGTCCATCCTGGGCGTCGGCGTGGTGCTGGCCCATGGCGACATCACCCGGCTGGCCCAGGTGCAGTTCGTCATCGGCGACCTGTACATGCTGGTGGCCACCGCCACGTGGGCCTGGTACAGCTGGCTCCTGACCCGCACCGACCAGGATCCGCCCGGCCTGCGCGCCGACTGGGCCGCCTTCCTGATGGTGCAGGTGGCGCCGGGACTGGCCTGGGCGGGCGTGTTCGCGGGCGCGGAGTGGGCGCTGGCCGATCCGCCTGCCATCCAGTGGGGCGGCCCGCTGGCGGCGACCCTGGTCTTCGTGGCCCTGGGTCCCGCCGTTCTGGCCTACCGGGCCTGGGGGCTGGGCGTGCAGCGGGTGGGGCCGGGCATTGCCGGCATTTTCAGCAACCTCACGCCGCTGTTCGCGGCCGTCATGTCGGCAGCCTTCCTGGGCGAGCCCCCGCAGTGGCATCACATCGTGGCCTTTGGCCTGATCGTCAGCGGCATCGTGGTGTCTTCGCGCAAACCGGGCTGACCGCAAGCTGCCCGCGCGAGCGCCTGCATTGCCGGGCAAGCTCAAATACGAATACCATTGTTTTCATTCAAGGGAGAAAACAATGCGGAACCTGTTCATCGGGGCCTGGCTGGCGGCGCTTTGCGTGACCGCCGGGGCCCAAACCCTCCAGACCCCTTTGCGTATCGGCGTGATCGGCCCCTTGAGCGGGCCGTCGTCCGATTTCGGCGTGCCGATGCTGCAAGGGATCGAGCTGGCCGTGGAAGAGATCAATGCCGTGGGCGGCTACCTCGGTCGTCCGATCGAGCTGGTGGTCAAGGACGACAAGGCCGACCCGCCCACGGGCCTGGCTCAGGCCACCGCGCTGGCCAGCGAGCGCGTGCTGGCGACGATCGGCTTTTGCAACACCGGGGTGGCGATGGCGGCTCTGGACGTGTTTCAGAAAAACCGGATTCCGCTGATCGTGCCGTGCGCTGCGGGCAGCCCGGTCACCGCGCGCTTTGCGGCCAAGGACAGCTATGTGTTTCGCACCTCCGCGCGCGACGGCCTGCAGGCTGACTTCGTGGTGGCCGATCTGGTCAAGCGCGGATGGAACCGGGTGGCCATCTTCGCCGACACCACCCCCTATGGCGAGGGGGGCCTGGCCGATGTACGCAAGGCGCTGGCCGCGCGCAAGCTCGAGCCGGTGCACGTCGCCCGCTTCGCGCTGGGCACACAAGACATGACCGAGGCCCTGAAGGACGCGCGCACCGCTGGCGCGAATGTGGTGTTCAGCTACACCGTGGGCAAGGAGAACGCCGCGATCGCGCGGGGTCGCCAGACGCTGCGGTGGAACGTCCCCCAGGTGGGCGGCTGGCCGCTGTCTTTTCCTTTTTTCATTGACGGCGCGCGTGAGGCCGCGGAAGGCGCGCTGATGGCGCAGACCTTCATCGCCGAGCCAAGCAACGAGCGACGCGCGGCCTTCCTCTCGGCCTACGCGCGCAAGTTCAAGGTGCGCAAGATCCCGGTGCCCATGGCCGCGGCGCAGGCCTACGACAGCACCTACCTGCTGCTGTACGCCCTGTTCGGGATCCGCAACGGCGACCTGAACGGCCCCGCCATCAAGCAGGCCCTGGAGAACATCTCGCGGCCCTATTACGGGGTGGTGTCCACCTACGAGCGCCCCTTCAGCGCCGACGACAAGGACGCCGTGACCGCCAACATGCTGGTGATGGGGCAGGTGCGCCATGGGGCGGTGACCTTCGCCTACCCGGAGGACGCGCGCCGTAACCTGATCGTGCAACGCAAGCAGTAAGGCCGGCGCTCAGAACGTGCCGGAGTAGGCGCCGCCGTCGATCAGGAGGTTCTGGCCCGTGATGTAGCTGGCGTGCGCGCTACACAGAAACAGGCAGGTGGCGCCGAACTCGTCGGGCTGCCCCAGGCGCTGCGCCGGCACGAGCTTGCGGCGTGCATCGATCACAGCCTCGAGCGTCTGACCGGTCTTCTTGGCCACGCCCCCCATGGTGCCGCGCAGTCGGTCGGTGTCAAAGGCGCCGGGCAGCAGGTTGTTGATCGTGACGTTGACTGCGGCCAGGCGCGAGGACCGCGCAGCGCCCGCGACAAAGCCCGTGAGCCCGCTGCGCGCACCGTTGGACAGGCCCAAGGTGTCGATCGGTGCCTTGACGGCGCCCGAGGTGATGTTGACGATGCGGCCAAAGCCCCGCGCCGCCATGCCGTCCACCGTGGCCTTGATCAACTCGATGGGCGTGAGCATGTTGGCATCGATCGCTCGGATCCAGGCGTCGCGATCCCACTCGCGGAAGTCGCCCGGCGGCGGCCCGCCTGCGTTGGTGATGACGATGTCGTAATCCGCATGCGCGGCGAAGGCGGCGGCGCGGCCCTCGGGCGTGGTGATGTCGGCCGCCACCGCCACGACCTGCGTGCCCGCAGGCAAGGCCGGGTCTGTGCGCAAGGCCACTGCCGCCTGCTGCAGCACGTCGGCGCCACGCGCCACCATCACCACGTGCACACCCTCCAGGGCCAGCGCACGCGCGCAACCCAGGCCCAGGCCCTTGCTGGCGCCGCATACCAGGGCCCAGCGGCCCTTGATTCCCATGTCCATGTCGTCTGCTTCCTTCGATTGAATTGCCTGCGAGGCGTCCGATGCGGCAATTGTCGCAGCCCAAGAAAAACGGCACCCGAAGGTGCCGTTCGCCTGAGAGTTTCGGTCAGATCAGGCTTCTTCCTGGAAGACGTCCTCGCGCTTTCTGCGGATCGAGGGCAGCAGCACAATCACGAGCAGCAGCACCGCAGCGGCCAACAAGCTGGCGGACAAGGGGCGAGTCACAAACACGCTCCAGTCGCCGCGCGAGAGCAGCAGCGCGCGGCGCAGGTTTTCTTCCATCATCGGCCCCAGGATGAAGCCCAAAAGCAACGGAGCGGGCTCGCAACCGAGCTTGAGGAAAACATAGCCGATGACGCCGAACAGGGCCACCATCCGGATGTCGAAGGTGTTGTTGTTCGTCGAGTACACGCCGATCGCGCAAAACAGCACGATGGCCGGGAACAGCCAGCGGTAGGGGATGGTGAGCAGCTTGATCCACATGCCGATCAGCGGCAGGTTCAGGATGATCAGCATCAGGTTGCCGAGCCACATCGAGACGATCAGGCCCCAGAACAGCTGCGGGTTGCTGGTCATGACCTGCGGACCCGGCTGGATGTTGTGGATGGTCATCGCGCCCACCATCAGCGCCATCACCGCGTTGGGCGGAATGCCCAGCGTCAGCAGCGGGATGAAGGACGTCTGGGCGCCGGCGTTATTGGCGGCCTCAGGGCCGGCCACGCCG
>CANGSD010000073.1 GCA_947455875.1 Comamonadaceae bacterium | reverse complement strand
GGGCGCGGGCGCCCAGAACGCCGCATCGTCATGCGGGTTGCTCTGGAAACGCTTCATGGCCTGGACCATGTTGAACAGGCCGAACTCATTGGCGTACTGCATGGGGCCGCCGCGGAAGATGGGAAAACCGTAGCCGGTGATATAGACCATGTCGATATCGCTGGCGCGGGCGGCGATGCCTTCTTCCAGGATGTGGGCAGCTTCGTTCACCAGCGAGAACACCAGGCGCTGCACGATTTCTTCGTCGGAGATCTTGCGCGCGGTGACGCCCAGTGCCTTGCGGTGTTCTTCGATCAGCGTAGCCACCACGGGCGACGGGATCGCGTCGCGCTTGCCCGCCTGGTAGTCGTACCAGCCGGCGCCGGTTTTCTGACCGTAGCGACCCAACTCGCACAGCTTGTCGGCGCTGGCGCTGTACTTCATGCCGGGCTTCTCGACATACCGGCGCTTGCGAATGGCCCACCCGATGTCATTACCCGCCAGATCGCCCATACGGAACGGCCCCATGGCGAAGCCGAACTTCTCGATGGCCTTGTCCACCTGCTGCGGGGTGCAGCCTTCATCGAGCAGGAAGCCGGCCTGGCGGCTGTATTGCTCGATCATGCGGTTGCCAATGAAGCCGTCGCACACGCCCGAGACCACCGCGGTCTTCTTGATCTTCTTGGCCACAGCCATCACGGTGGCCAAAACGTCCTTGCCCGTCTTGGCGCCGCGCACCACTTCCAGCAGTCGCATCACGTTGGCCGGGCTGAAGAAATGCAGGCCCACGACATCTTGCGGACGTTTCGTGAACGACGCGATCTGGTTCACGTCCAAGGTGGACGTGTTGGAGGCCAGGATGGCGCCGGGCTTCATCACCGCATCCAGCGCCTCGAACACCTTTTGCTTGACGCCCATCTCCTCGAACACCGCTTCGATCACCAGATCGGCGCTGCCCAGTTCCTTGTAATCGAGCGTAGTCGACAGCAGCGCCATGCGTTGCTCGTACTTGTCTTGTTTCAGCTTGCCCTTCTTGACCTGGGCCTCGTAGTTCTTGCGGATCGTGGCGACGCCGCGGTCCAGGGCCTCCTGCTTCATCTCAAGGATGGTGACCGGGATGCCTGCGTTCAGAAAGTTCATCGAGATGCCGCCGCCCATGGTGCCCGCGCCGATCACCGCCACCTTCGCGATCGTGCGCTGGGGCGTGTCCGAGGGCACATCGGGGATCTTGGACGCCGCGCGTTCGGCCATGAACAGATGGCGCAGCGCGCGGCACTCCGGCGTGTTCATCAGGTTGATGAAGATCTGGCGCTCCTCGAGCAGGGCCTGCTCGAAGGGTTTTGTCGTGGCGTTCTGCACCGCGTTCACGCACTGACCCGGGGCCGGCAGGTTCTTGGCCATGCCCTGGACCATATTGCGCGCAAACTGGAAATAGGCATCGCCCTGCGGGTGCTTGCACGGCAGGTCACGCACGCGGGGCAGCGGGCGCGCGTCGGCCACCGAGCGGGCAAAGGCCAGCGCCTCTTGCGCCAGCGACTCGGCCGAAGCGGCCATCTTGTCAAACAGCTTTTGCCCCGGCAGCTGCGCGAGCAACTCGCTCTTGACCGGTTCGCCGCTGACGATCATGTTCAGCGCGGTCTCTACCCCCAGCGCGCGCGGCAGGCGCACCGTGCCGCCTGCGCCGGGGATCAGACCCAGCTTCACCTCGGGCAGGGCCACGCTGGTGCCCGGCGCGGCGATGCGGTAGTGGCAGCCCAGGGCCAGCTCCAGCCCGCCGCCCATGGCCACCGAGTGCACGGCGGCCACCACCGGCTTGGTGGCGTTCTCCACCGCGCGAATCACCGACAGCAAATTAGGCTCGGCGTAGGCCTTGGGGGAGTTGAATTCGTTGATGTCCGCCCCGCCGGAGAAGGCCTTGCCTGCGCCGGTGATGACGATGGCCTTGACCGCCGGGTCGGCGTGGGCTTGATCCAGCCCCGCGGCGATACCCAGGCGCGTGGCCAGGCCCAGGCCGTTGACGGGTGGATTGTTCAATGTGATCACGGCGACATCGCCGTGGACCTGGTAATTGGCGCTCATGCAGTCTTCCTCGGGTTTGGGAAAGGACGAATCGGTCATTTTAGAAACCCTGCCGTTGTGCTGACAGATCCCTTGTCCCCCTTGGGACAAAAGGCCCCGCCGTCATGACACGAGCCTGACCCGGCGCAGGGGGTCGGGAACCTGGGCCTGCAGTTGCAGCACCCACCCGGGTCAGCGACCGCGCTGTCCCTCCTAACCCGCTGATCTCGAAGCCCACCCCGTGCACTTCACTGAAATGATCCCCCTGCTGGCGGCCGATTGCGGTGTGCCGGCTTTGCAAGCGGACGCGCAAGGCGTCGTTGCGGTGGCTTTCGGAGTGCTGGTGGTCAATCTGCGCCCTCACCCGGACCCTGAGTGTGTGTCCCTGGATGCCCGCCTGGGCACCGTGGACGGGCTTGAGCCCGAGACCTGGATGGCCATGATGGCGGACAACCGGTGGCCGCAGGAGTCGCTGGCGGGGGCCTTGGCCGTGGATGCCGCAGGCACGGTGTTCCTGGTGCATCACCTCTCGGGCCGGTGCCTGTCCTTCACCCGTTTCCGCGCCATCCTGAACCGCTTTGCCACGCAGGGTGAACGCTGGCGCCAACGCCTGGCCGCTGACGCCCAAACACCCTCGACGCCCACTCCAGACCCGGCCCTGCTGCAGGTGCGCGCATGAACCCGGACGAACTCCTGGCCGCCCTCGCCCGCCACCTGGGGCTGCCTAGGCTCACCCTCAATGCGGACGGTGCTTGCGCCGTACGGCTCGCCGACGGCCTGGACCTGGACCTGCAGGTGCTGACGGTCGCCGAGGAGATGCGATGGACCTTGCCCCTGGGCCAGCCCGATCCCGCCCACATGGCCTCACTGTTGGCGCAAGGCCTTTTGGCCAACACCACGCTGGCGAGCACCACGCCGCGCCACCTGGCTTGGGAGGCGGCGTCGCAGCGCGTCGTCCTGTGCCAGACCCAGTCCCTGCCTTCGATGTCTCCAGACACGCTGGGCCAGGACCTCGACACCTTCGTCGCCGCCTGCCGCAGCTTGAGAGCGGAGTTGCAGCGGGATGGCGTTTTCCAAACTTCAAATCGAACCAACTCAGGTAATGAGCAACCCTAACAACCCCGTTACATTCCACACCCCAAGCCGTGCTTCCCGCGATAGAGACCCGAAAGCGATGACGCTGGCGAGTGAGCAGAACCGAGACGCCAGCAACTTAGCTCAGCCCCCCCAATCCCCGAGCGCTGCCGAGCCTACACCCGCTCCCTTGCGTGCGACCATGGCGAATTGGTGCGCGCAGAGCGGAATGGATCTGCGCACCGATGGGGCAAAAATAATGTCCAGTGGCTTGGGCGCCATTGTCGGTCTTGTCGGGAGTGTTGTGGTGACGGCAACCACTTCAGCGGCTAGCTTTTGGATCGCCGTCGGACTGGGCGGGGGAGTCGTCGCCGGCTACCTGCTGCCGACGGTCCTGTCAACGTGTTGCTTCGGGATCTCTGATGCTCTGGCCCCTGCTCAGTCGGCGGCAGCATCACCAGTCGGATCCCCACCCCAATCCCCGCCAGGGTCGCCCGATCGTCACATTCCGGGGGAAATCGCCTAAACCTCCAGCCACTCCCGACGCGTATAGGCATCCGCCTTGAGCGCCTCGGGCGTGCCTTCAAACACGATCCGGCCGTGCCCCATCACCAGGGCCCGGTCGGAAATCGTCATCGCGATGGTCAGCTTCTGCTCGATCAACAGCACCGAGATCCCGCGGTTTTTCAATTCCTGAAGGTACTGGGCGACCAGCTCCACGATCTTCGGCGCCAGGCCCTCGGTGGGCTCGTCGATGATGATCAGGTCCGGGTCGCCCATGAGGGTGCGGCACAGGGTCAGCATTTGCTGCTCGCCGCCTGAGAGCACGCCCGCTTCGGTGTGCTGGCGCTCCTTCAGCCGCGGAAACAGCTGGTACATGTCATCAAACGACCAGCGCCCCACCGCATTGGCCTTCTTTTGCCCCAGCATCAGGTTCTGATGCACGGTCAGCTTGGGGAAGATGTCGCGGTTCTCGGGCACATAGCCCAGGCCCAGGTGGGCAATCTCAAAGGGCTTGAGGCCCATCACAGGCTGCCCCTTCCAGTCCACCTGCCCATGGCAATCGACCATGCCCATGATGGCCTTGGCGGTGGTGGAACGCCCCGAGCCGTTGCGCCCCAGCAGCGCCACGATCTCGCCAGGCTGCACCTGAAAGCTCACGCCATGCAGCACATGGCTCTTGCCGTAGAAGGCGTGGAGGTTGTCGACACGCAGCATCGTCAATGTCCTCCGCCAGCCGATTGCGCGTCGGCCACGTGCGAGCCCAGATAGGCCTCCTGCACGCGCGCATTGGCTCGCACTTTCTCGGGTGTGTCATAGGCGATCACTTCGCCATAGACCACCACCGCAATCTTGTCGGCCAAACCGAACACCACTCCCATATCGTGTTCCACCGTCAGCAAGGTCTTGCCCACAGTCACTTCCTTGATCAAGTCGATGAAGCGCTTGGTCTCGCTCTTGCTCATGCCGGCCGTGGGTTCGTCCAGCAGAATCACCTGCGCGCCGCCCGCGATGGTGATGCCGATCTCCAAGGCGCGCTGCTCGGCGTACGTCAGGTTCATGGCCAGAACATCTTTGCGACGGTCCAGGCGGATCATCTCCATCAGTTGCTCGGCCCGCTCGTTCGCATCTTCCAGGTCGACCAGAAACTTCAGGAACGTGTAGCGATAGCCCAGGCTCCACAGCACGCTGCAACGCAGGTTCTCGAAGACGCTCAGTTTCGGAAAGATGTTGGTGATCTGGAAGCTGCGCGAGAGCCCCATGCGATTGATCTCGAAGGGCCGCTTGCCGTCGATGCGCTGGCCCTGCAGCAAGATTTCGCCGCTGGTGGGCGCGAAGCGCCCGCTGATCAAGTTAAAGAGCGTGGACTTGCCGGCGCCGTTCGGGCCGATCACCGCCACGCGCTCGCCGGCATTCACCGCCAAATCAGCGCCGCGAATGATCTCGGTCTTGCCAAAACTTTTGCGCAGGGCCTTCAGTTCGAGGGCGTAGGTCATGTGATCAGCGCCTCCCTGCGCTTGATCTCTTTTTCGATGTCTTCTTGAATCTCGCCCCATTGGCGCAGGAACACGCGCCGGGTCAATTCGAACAGGCCCAGCCCGGTGAGCATCACGAAGGCCGAACCAAACCAGCTATTGAGGCCCGTCGCATCGAGCGGCACGCCCAGGAAGGACACCGTCGGTCCCAAGGCCGCATTGAGCTTGAGGTGGTAGACCATCTCGATCATGGCTGCCGCCCCGAACAGCGTGACCAGAGCGGTCACGCCCAGCGCCAGGTAACTGACCCACAGTTCCCGCAGCCGACCAAACGAGGCCACCCGAAGATTCATCATGATCAGGCTGGCGATGCCGCCGGGCGCATACATCACCATGAACAAGAACACCAGGCCCAGGTACAACAACCAGGCCTTGGTCAGCTCCGAGAGAAACACAAAGGCCAGCACCATCAGCACGCCGCCGATGATGGGACCGAAGAAGAAGGTGGCACCCCCCAGGAACGTGAACAGCAGGTAGGCGCCCGAGCGCGGACCGCCTACGACTTCGGAGGTGACGATTTCGAAGTTCAGGGCCGCCAGGCCGCCTGCGGTGCCCGCAAAAAAGGCCGCGATGATGAACGCGATGTAACGCACCACCTGCGTGTCGTAGCCCACGAACTCCACCCGCTCGGGGTTGTCACGCACCGCATTGAGCATGCGCCCCAGCGGCGTGCGCGTGAAGGCAAACATCAGCGCCGTGCACACGAAGGTGTAGAGCGCGATCAGGTAATACAGCTGAATCTGCGGCCCGAAGGTGATGCCCCAGGGCTTGGCGCCCGCCACCCGGTTGCCCGAGACCCCGCCCTCGCCGCCGAAGAACTCGGGGAACATCAGGGCCGAGGCCCACACCAGCTCGCCCACACCCAGGGTGATCATGGCAAAGGTGGTGGCAGATTTTTTAGTAGTCACCCACCCGAACACCACGGCGACCAGCAGCCCCGAGATGCCACCGACGATGGGCAGCAGGCTGACCGGGATCGGCAGCTGCCCCTTGCTCACGAGGTTCAGGGTGTGGATGGTCAGGAAGGCGCCCATGCCCGAATACACGGCATGGCCGAAACTGAGCATCCCGCCCTGCCCCAGCAGCATGTTGTACGAGAGGCAGACGATGATCGCGATGCCCATCTGACTGAGCATGGTGTGCGCCAAGGAGCTCTTAAACAGCATCGGCGCGATCATCAGCACCAGGGCGAACAGGCCCCAGACGATCCAGCGCCCGACGTTGTACGGCTTGAATTCGTAATAGGCGGCGGTCATGGCCTCATCCCTCCCGTGTACCCAGCAGGCCCCGGGGTCGGAAGATCAGAATCAGCACCAGCATCACATAGGGCAGCACCGGTGCGATCTGGCTCACCTTGAGCTTCCACACGGCAT
>CANGSD010000072.1 GCA_947455875.1 Comamonadaceae bacterium | reverse complement strand
TCGGTGACGGCGGCGCGCTGGTGGCTGGTTCGGCCCGTGTTGCGGTCGAAGACACCCAGAAGATCAAGGCCGACGTCTACGGCCACCACGGCACGGTGGCCCAGGGCACGCTGGCGGTGGGCGATGCGGTGACCGCCCAGGTCGACATGGCGCGTCGCGCCGCAACCATGCGCAATCACTCGGTGACTCACCTGATGCACAAGGCCTTGCGCGAGGTGCTGGGCGATCACGTGCAGCAAAAAGGCTCGCTGGTCGATGCCGACAAGACCCGCTTTGACTTCACGCACAACGCGCCGGTTACGGCCGATCAGGTGCGCGAGATCGAGGCCCGCGTGAATGCGCAGATTCTCGAGAACCACGCCACGCAGGCGCGGGTGATGGCGATTGATGCGGCCAAGGCCACCGGCGCCATGATGCTGTTTGGCGAGAAGTACGGCGAGACCGTGCGCGTGCTCGATATCGGCAGCAGCCGCGAGCTGTGTGGCGGCACGCACGTGCAGCGCACCGGCGACATCGGCCTGTTCAAGGTGGTGGCTGAATCCGGCGTGGCCGCTGGCGTGCGACGCATCGAGGCCGTCAGTGGCGCCAATGCGCTGGCTTATCTCCAGCAGGTCGAGGCCACGGTGCAAGCCGCCGCGGCCACGCTCAAGGCCCCCGCGCCTGAGCTGCAGACGCGCATCGGCCAGGTGATGGAGCAGGTGCGCGCCCTGGAAAAAGAAGTCGCGGCGCTCAAGGGCAAGCTGGCCTCCAGCCAGGGCGATGAGCTGGTCTCGCAGGCGGTCGACGTCAAGGGCATGAAGGTGCTGGCCGCCATGCTGGCCGGGGCCGACGCCAAGACCCTGCGCGAGACGATGGACAAGCTCAAGGACAAGCTCAAGTCGGCAGCCATCGTGCTGGCAGCGGTGGACGGCGGCAAGGTGCAGATCGCGGCCGGCGTGACCGCCGACCGCATGGGGCAGGTCAAGGCCGGCGAGCTGGCCAACTGCGTCGCGCAGCAGGTGGGCGGCCAGGGCGGTGGCAAAGCCGATATGGCCATGGCGGGCGGCACCGACGCCAGCGCGCTGCCCGCAGCGCTCAAATCCGTACAGGACTGGGTGGCGCAGCGCGCCTGATCGTCGACTTACTCTGCGCGAAACCGCGGCGTGCGTTTTTCCTGAAACGCCCGCCGCCCCTCCGCAAAGTCGTGGCTGTTGGCTGTTAACTGCTCGCGCTCTCGCATGACCGCCAGGTCCATGCGCCCGATTGAGATTTCATTGAGCGACTGCTTGGTGGTCTGCACCGCCAGCGGCGCCAGCGCGCAGATCTCCGACGTGAGCTGACGCACGCTGGCCTGCAGCGCCTCGGGCGTGGGCGCGATTTCCTCCAAGGCACCCAGCGCCATCAGCTGCTGAGCGCTAAAGGGTCGCGCCGTGAGGAAGGCCCGCTTGGCACCCGAGATCCCCAGACGTGCCACATAGCGTTGCAGGCCGCTGGGGTAGTAGTGCAGCCCCAGCGCGGTGGCTGGCATGCGCAACTCGATGCCCGCGAGGGCTATGCGCAGATCGCAGGCGAGCGCCAGGTCGGTGGCCCCGCCATGCACGCTGCCATTGAGCGCGCACACCGTCACCGCACGCAGGTTGGCCAGCGCGTCGGCCACGCGCTCGAACATCGCCGGGTCATGGTCGGGCCCGTCGAAATCTCCGATGTGATAGCCCGCACAGAACACTGGCCGAGGCTGGCCCGTGGTGTTGGCGGTGACCACCACCACGCGCACCTGCGGGTCGGCGTTGAAGCGATCGAAGGCCTGCATCAGCGCGCGCAGGTCGGCGTCTTCGAGTCGGTTGCGGTGTGCAGGCCGATTCAGCGTGAGGGTGGCCACGCCGTCCTCCAGTTCGATACGCGGGGTCGTGGCGGCAGGCGAGTTCATGCGTCGATTGTGCCCATCAGTGAGCTGACACCGACCCTCTCCAGTCCCTCGCATGGCACTTGTCTTGCGTAGCACGAAGGCATTCATCTTTGATTCGCCAACACGGTGCATACGCCATGTCCTCCACGTCCTTCGAAACCTTTGCTCGCGGTTTGTGTGCTGCCCTGGGTCTCGCGCCCCCGCAGGTGCAGGCGAGCGCCGATGCGCCTGCGGCCTTTGGCATCGACTACCGCGAGGTGGCCCTGGTCCTGGCCGAGGCGGGCTCATCTCGCATGCCGCAGGTATCGCTGATCGTCGACTTCGGTGACGTGCCCGAGCACGAGCAGGCCGAGGTCTATCCGGCCTTGCTGCAGGCGAATTTCCTGATGCTCGAGGGTCGTGCGCCCTCGTTCAGCCTGCACCCGCTCACAGGGCGCGTGACCTACCACTTCACGTTCAGCCTGGAGCAGGCCGATCCGCTGGCCTTGTGTGAGGCGCTGGACGGCATTGCCGACGCCGTCCTGCAATGGCGTGAGACGCGCTGCCTGCCCGAAGCGGTGGGTCACGTTGCGACGACCCACACGCCCGCCCATGCCATGCGCGCATGAACGCGCGCGATTCAGATTTCAATCCACTTGAAGGAGCCATGCCATGACATCCATGTTGTCCAGTTTGTGTTGCTACGGGCGTCGCCAGCGCGCGTTATCCAATGCCGAGCCCCCTGCGCGCACGGGCGTGCTCGCCCGCCTGTCTGGTCTCGCGACCGCTGCCCGCTCCAGCGCGCAGCTCGGGCTGGCCATCGGCGCCGCCGTGACCTGCGGCCTGACGACCAAGGCGGCCTACATCGCAGCGATGATGGCGGCCGGGTCCACCGCCAACAAGGCCGTGAGCACGGGCATCGTTTTGGCAAGCACGGTCGTGGTGCAGTCGGGGGTGCGCACGCTGGTGGACGGCGCCCGCAGCCTGGGGCGTGAGCGGGCTGCGCTCACGCCGGGGTTCGTCGGCTCGATGAAGGTCCTGGGGGTCGCGGCTTACCTCACCGCGATGCTAGGGAGCGCCTACCGCGCGATGCAGGACGAAGAAACCCAGCCTCTGGGGGCGTACATGCTGTCGCATGCGGGCGGACAGGTCCTGTCGATGCTGGTCGCCGAGTGGGTGGCCAATCGGCTCGTGCCGCACGCCATCCTTTCGACCGAGTTGTTGAATGAAGAAGGTGAGCGGATCGATCCCGCATCGGCGCAGGCGCAGGCCTTGCGACCGACCGCAGAGAAGGCTCAGATCGCCGGTCAGATCGTCGCTCACGTGGCCCTCATGGCCTGGATGTTGGACAAGATCCCCTTGGTGCAGCAGGCCCTGGGGGCGCCCGCGGGATTTCGCCCCGGGCAGGACAGCCCCGAGGACCATCTGCGCGCGGGGCTCGGGGTGGCGGTCATGATCGGTGGCTCCGAGATCGGACGCGTGGCCATGGGCGGCGTCGCCATGGCGCTGACGCAGACCCTGAAAGGGGCCACGATACGTCGGGCGCAAGTGAGCGTTTTGGAGGAACTGGGCGTTGAGCCGATTGAGATGCAGCCACCCGTCATCGTCGAGGCTCCCGTGCCTGCCATCGACGCGCCCCCCGCGCCGCCCGTCTCGCGCTGGGAGCAAGCGTCTCAGGCCCTCGACCAGGCGGGGCATCGCATCGGTCTGGGGGCAGACGCCCGGGGGCGCATGGCCAGCTATGCGCCGATCTTGAATCTGACGGTCGATGCGCTCACCACCGGACCCCACTCGGGGCTGATACGGGGACTGGCGCGCAGCTTGGACAAGCCCCTGTTCGAGGTGGCGATCGGCGTGTCCAACTTCACGCTGTCTCTGTTGAATGCTGCGGACATGTTGTTGCTCGTAAGGCAGACGCGTCCGGCTGGGGATGCGGCTGCGCCGAACGAGCCGATATCGAACTATGGTTCCGTTAGCGAGTCACCGCCTTTGAATCGTGAACCGTCTGCAAACAGCAGCACCGACGATTCCGAGCCGGAGCAGGTGGTCATGCACTACGCCTGAACACCAGGTCCCAGACCCCGTGTCCCAGCTTGAGGCCACGGTTCTCGAACTTGGTCAGCGGGCGGTAGTCGGGCTTGGGCGCGAAGCCGTCCGCCGAGTTGCGTAGTTGGGGCTCGGCGGACAGCACCTGCAGCATCTGCTGCGCGTAGGGCTCCCAGTCGGTGGCGCAATGCACGTAGCCGCCCGGCGCCAGGCGGGTGGCGAGCTTGGCCACCAGCGGCGGCTGGATCAGGCGGCGCTTGTGATGGCGCAGCTTGTGCCAAGGGTCAGGGAAGAAGATGTGGATGCCCGCCAGCGCGCCCGGCGTGAGCATGTGGTCCACCACTTCGACCGCGTCGTGCTGCACGATGCGGATGTTCGTCAGACCCTGCTCGCCGATGCGTTTGAGCAGGGCGCCCACGCCGGGTTCGTGCACCTCGCAGCACAGGAAGTTTTTCTCCGGCATCAGGCCGGCAATATGGGCGGTGGCCTCGCCCATGCCGAAGCCGATTTCCAAGATGACGGGGGCTTCACGCCCGAACAGGGCGGCCAGGTCGGGTGGCGTGTCCTCAAAGGGCAACAGGAACTGCGGGCCCAGTGTCTCGAAGGCGCGTGCTTGTCCCAGCGTGGTGCGGCCGGCGCGCCGCACAAAGGTGCGAATCACCCGGGGATGGGGAACTTCCCCGGGGGGCTGCCCGATCTCAGACGCGTCGGGCGCGTGCGTCTTGTCCTGGCTCTGGTTCATCCCCCTATTGTCGCGGCCCTCGCGAGGCCCTTGTTCTTGCAGCCCTGCAAGCTCCAGCGAGCAGGGCTGACGGATCGGGCCGCGAGGCTGTCGGCGGTATCGGCTGGTCCGTGTTCAGGCACGCGCGTTGCGTCTGCGAGCTTTCTCACACTGTCAATCAGGAGGAAGCATGCTGTCGTCAATCACCCCCACACGCCCTTACGCACCGCACCCGGCGCGTGACGCATCGCCCCTAGCCTCCCCTTCGCTTGCATCGTCAGCGGCACTCGCGCTCCAGGCCGGTGCGCGCCTGGCGAGCGCGGTCAGCGTCTCGGTCGGCACCGGTCTTGCCGGCAAGGCGGGCTATATGGCCCTGGCGCGCGCCATGCCGCACACGTCCCATCGCCCTCTCAGCCTGGCCTTGGTGGGGGCTGGTGCAGTGCCGGCCTGGGCTGGCGCCGAGGTGGTTGCGCAAGGCGTTCGGCAGATGGTGGGCGGGCCCCCCTTGTCGACGCGAAGCGCACGGGCCCTCTCGGCACTGGGCACGCTGGCCTTCATTGCCGGAATGCTGGGAAATGCCTGGACGTCGCTGGGCAATCCCGAGACCTCGCGCCTGGGCGATCACATGCTGGCGAATGCGGGCGGTCAGGTCTTGTCGATGTTTCTCTCTGAGGCGCTCGCCAGTCGTTTGGTGCCGGCGCTGGCCCTGCCGACCCGACTGCTGGTCGATGGACAGCCCCTCGAATCGGGGTCGGCCCAGGAGGCGCAGGTGCAAAACGCTGGCGTGCGCGGCTTGTTGATCGGCCAGGTATTGGCGCACGCGCCCCTGATCTGGCAGGTCATGGGGCAGGTGCCCGCGCTCCAGCAGGCCTACGGTCTGGAACGGCCGCTCGAATTCAGGCCGTGGGAAAGCGCACCCTTGGATTACCTGCAGGCGGGGCTGGCCGTTGCCACCGCAGTCGCTGCAGTTGAATTTGGACGGGTGACCACGGGCGCCCTGGCCGAGGCTGCGGGCCAGGCCTGGGCCGGCGCGCGCCAGGCTCGCCCTGTGAACGAGCCTGGAGCCGCCACTTCCGAAGCCCTCGCGCCGTTGGTGGACGCGCGCACGCTGTCCTGCCTGCAACGCAGCCAGCGGCAACTCGATCGTTTGGCCCGCTGGCTCGGCTTGGACGAGGCCGCTCGCGGCCGCGCCTTTGGCTACACGCCGCTTCTGAACCTGACCGCCAATGCGCTGGTGACCGTGCCCGACTTCGGCGCCGCGCTCGGTGTCTCGGGCCTCGCCAATGGCGCGCTCAATCTGGTGGACTTGGCGTTGCGGCACTGGCGCCCATCGCCAGGCCCCCAGGCAGTGCCGCAGGCGCAGAGGGTCCAGGAGACTTCGGCGTCTATCGCCTCCCCAACGCTCTCGCCCGGTCGGCGCTCGTCCGCTTCCCCCTCCAGCTCCTCACTCGCGATCGAGATCAGCGAATTGCGCGAGTCCGACTTCGAAGTGCGGAGCACGGCGGGGGCGGAAAGTTCTGAACGGGAAGGCACCTGGTTCTGAACCCCAGACGGCTGCCTCGCCAGGGTCAGGCGCCAGGCCTCATGGCCTCATGGCCTGGGCCTGCCCGCGCCAGGCCTCCACGGCCTGCGACAGCCAGCCTGGCAGGTCCTGCGCCGTCAGTTGTGCGGCGGGCAGGCCCAGGACCTGTCCTGCCGCCTGCAGGCAGGCCAGCGGATGGCGGGTGTTCAGGGCCTGGGCGCCGTTTTGTTTGGAGAGCTTCTGTCCGTCCCCAGCCAGCACCAAGGGGGTGTGCAGGTAGCGCGGGGTGGGCAGGCCCAGCGCCCGCTGCAGCAAGATTTGGCGCGCGGTGTTGTCAGCGAGGTCCTCGCCGCGCACGATGTCGGTGACGCCTTGGTCGGCGTCGTCGACCACCACCGCCAGCTGGTAGGCCCACTGCGCGTCGGCGCGGCGAAGCACGAAGTCGCCCACCTCACGCGCCAC
>CANGSD010000071.1 GCA_947455875.1 Comamonadaceae bacterium | reverse complement strand
CGGCGCGGGCAAAGGCTGCTTTCACATCGCCATGCCGCAGCCGGTAGTCCAGGGCGACGTTGGTGCCCTTGCGACCTGCTAGGTGCTTGAGGTCTGGGAAGGTGCCGGCCGGACGCAGGACGTCGTGGACCAAGATGTCGCTGTTGTGAGCCGCCTGGACTTCGTCAAAAACGGCCGGTAGGACCTCGTAGACCACATTCACCAAACCGGCGGCGGTCTCGGCCACGTGTACGTCGTCAGACAGCACCACCGCGATGGGCTCACCGATATGGCGCACCTTGTCGATGGCCAGGATGGGTTGGTCGTGGAAGGCCGGGCCGTAATGCGGATCGGGGATCACCTGCATCACGTCTTGCGCGGTCACGACCTTGAAGACGCCAGGGACTGCAGCCGCTGCAGTCGTGTCGATGGACAGGATGCGGGCGTGCGCGTGCACGCTGCGCACGATCTTGGCGTGCAGCATCCGGGGCAGGACGACGTTGTGTGTGTAGTCGGCGGTGCCCGTCACCTTGGAGCGGGACTCGAGGCGATTGATTCGCCGGCCCACTTGGCGCTGGGGAGTGTTCGTGTCGTTCATGCGTGGCTCCGGCTGCGACGCAGCGCCGCTTCGATGGCCCGCGGCAGGGCGGTTTTCAGCAATTGGCCCTTGTAGGCGGCCGACCCGTGGGCATCACCCATCAGCGGGGCTTCGACGATCGCGGCTTCGGCCGCCGCGCGCAGAGCGTTGGCGTCCAGGCCGCGCCGCTCGAGCACCGACTGCGCCTGATGCAGCCGGGTCGGTCGATCAGTGGCGGCCCCGGTGAATACGCTGGCGCGCTGGACCTGCCCGTCGTTCATTTTCAAGACGACGGCAACCCCCAACGCGGGCCAGTCGTGGGCGGCACGCGTGGTCATCTTCAGGTAGGCGCCAGGGCCCGCCTGGGGGGGCACAGAGATTCCGGTGACGAGTTCATCGCGCCGGACCACGGTTTCGTAATAGCCGGTGCTGAAATCCTCGGCGCGCACCTTGCGCGTGCCTTGGGGCCCGGTGATGGCGATGTGGGCGTCGAGCGCTGAGAGCACGGGGGGCATGTCCAGGTGCGGGTCGGCATGGCTGATGCAGCCGCCCAGGGTGGCGACGCTGCGCACCCGCGCATTGGCCACGCCCCGAAGCGCCTGCGCCAGCAGCGGCCAGCCGGCACGAACGCCCGGGTGGCGCTCGATGTCTGCGAGCTTGGCCTGGCCGCCGATCACCAGTTCGCCATTGGCGTGGACTTCGATCGCGGCATGACGCGCGCCGATCTTGTGCAGGCTCACCAGCCGCGTGGGGCGCAGCACGCCGGCCTTCATCATCAGCATGACGGCCGTACCGCCCGACACCGGTCGGATGCCGGGGTCTTCGGGGTCGAGGAGGGAGAGCGCCTCCTCCAGCGAATAGGGCAGCAGGAATTCGAAAGGGATCATTGCGGCACCTGTGTGCAGAGATCGATCAGGGCGGCGGCCACCCGATCGGGGACTTCCAGTGGGGTCAGATGGCGACCCCCCTGGATCACTTCCATCCGTGAGCCGGCGATTCCGTCGTGCAGGGCCTGGGCCATTGCGACGGGGGCGGCATAGTCTTCGTCCCCCACCAGGATCTGGGTGGGGACACGAATATTGGCCATAAGCGCGCGGCCATCGAAGGCGCCCAGCATGCGGCAAGCCGCCATATAGCCTTGCATGTCGTTGGCCAGGAAGGTGTCGATCGCCGCTTGGACAACCTGCGGATTGCCGGCACGAAAGCTGTCGCTGAACCAGCGCGTTTGCTGGAAATCGATCATGGAGGCCAGGCCTTTGGCCTGGGCGTTCAGGGCGCGGTCTTCCCAGTCCTTGGGCGCTGTGGGGCCATACCAGGCGGTGGTGTCAATGAGCGCAAGGGCGCTGGTCCGCTGCGGAGAGTCGGCGGCAAACTGCAAGGCGACGCAGCCGCCCATCGAGACGCCGCCAATGACGGCACGGGGCACCTGCAGATGGTCCAGGACGTCCAGTAGATCGTGAGCCATGCGTTGCGCGGTGCAGGGCGTTGTGCCAAGGCTCGATCGACCATGGCCTCGCATATCGACGGTGACCACCGTGGCCCGGCCTGCCAGTTTTTGGGCGACCGGATCCCAGAAGCGGTGGTCCATGCCGAGGGAGTGCACAAGCGCGATCACCGGGGCTTCCGGCTTGGCCTGGCGCACGCGATAGACCAGGTTCGCGCCGTCGTTGGCGCGCAGCGTGGCGAGGGTGGCTTCTGGGGTCATAGGAGGGGCATTGTTGGCCCCACCGGCGCCCGAGTCCAACGAGAAATTTGCGTGATGCCGATGAAAACTCCTCATGACCCCCTTGCGGGCCAAGGGCTGGCGCACAGGCCCATGAACAGTTTTGATGACCGCCAGCCAAATAACTCATTTGACCGAAGTCGCGGTGTCACCGAGCATACGCGCCAGCCGCAATGGCCAGACACCTAGGAGATGACATGACCCACGGAATCTTTTCGCGCCGCACGCTGGTGCTGGCAGGCGCTGCGTTAATGGCCCAACCCTTCATCGCGGGTACAGCGGCGGCCCAGGCGCAGGACTATCCTGCGCGCCCCATTCGGGTGGTGGTGCCCTTCGCCCCGGGTGGCGTGGTGGACGTTACGGCGCGGATCCTGACGCAAAAAATGACCGAGCGTCTGGGATGGAATTTCGTCGTGGAGAACAGGCCCGGTGGCAATGGTTTCATCGCAGTGACCCAAGTGGCCAAGTCCGCCCCAGACGGCTATACGTTGCTGACCGCGCACACCGGCGAGTTCGCCGTTAACCCGGCCTTGTTCCCGAATGTCCCCTATGAACTGGACCGCGACTTTGCCCCGATCACGATGATCAGCGATACCCCCATGCTGATCGTGGCGAACGCGAAGGAGCCTTTCAACACCATCCAGGAACTGGTGGCCGCCGCGAAGAAGGATCCGGGCAAGCTGTCCTTCTCCTCGCCGGGGAACGGCAGCATCAACCACTTGGCCGGCGAATGGTTCTCGATCGAGTCCGGTGCGAAGTTGACGCACATCCCGTACAAGGGCGGCGCGCCCGCGGTCGCTGCGGTGGCCGCTGGGGAGGTGTCGCTGGGCGTCGTGGCCATTCCCGCTGTGATGCCCCATGTGCAGTCCGGCCGTGTGAAGGTGCTGGGCCTGACGACCGCTAAACGTGCTGCGTACAACAGGGACTGGGTGCCCGTGAACGAAGCGGGCGTGAAGAACGTCGACGCCTCCAACTGGGTGGGCCTGTTCGCACCCAAGGGCGTCCCCGCGGATATCCTGGCGAAGCTGCAGACCGAGGTCGCGAAGATTCTGGCCGAGCCGGATGTCAGGAAGCGATTCGCCGACGCGGGTGCGGACGTGGGCGGCATGTCGTCCGCCGCCTTCGCCGAACGCATCCGCCGGGATGCAGCCCGCTACAAGGACGTGGTGCGAGACGGCAAGATCCGCGCCGAGTAAGGCGTGTCAGGACTGGGCGAAATAAGCCAGCACCCATTGCTTGAACAGCCGCACCTTCGGCAAGGCCGATCGTTCGGGCCTGCTCAAGATCTGGTAGCCGGCGGGCGAGGTGCAACGCAGGCTAAAGGGCGCCACCAGACGCCCGGCAGCCAGGTCCTCGCGCACCAGCAGGGAGCGGCCGATGCCCAGTCCCAAGCCCTCCAAAATCGCGTGCATCGAGAACGACAGCGTGGCGCAGTAAATCTCGCTGCTGAAGGAGTCCTGCTCGAAGCCGGCGTGCTGCAACCAAACCGGCCAGTCGTCCGCGATGATGGGAGAGACGGTGCGCACGATGGGGTACTGGGCCAGGTCTGCGGGGGTGCGCAGGGGTGGGCCATCACGCAGCAGCCCTGGCACGCAGACGGGGAAGATCTCTTCGTCGGCGATGCGTTCCGCATCGAAGTCGTGCCAGTGGTCCACGCCATGCCAGATAGCGACGTCAAATTCGCGCTGCTCGAGCCGATCGGTCGGTGCCAGCGGCGTCAGACGCAGCTCGAACTGAGGGTGGTGCTCTCGGAAGTGGCGCAGCGCCGGGATCAGGCACTTGGCCGCGAAGCCGCTCAGGCAGGCGACGGTCAGTCGGTTGTCGTGAACCGAGGACACGCTCTCGGTCGCAGCAGCGATTTGCGCCAGCGCCGGACGGATGCATTCGAGATAGGTGCGGCCCTCGTCGGTGAGTCGGGTTGTGTTTTGCTTGCGGGTGAACAACTGCACCGACAGCTGGCTTTCCAGCTCCTTGATCCGATGGCTGATAGCGGTTTGCGTCAGCTGCAGCTCGATGGCGGCGCGTGTGAAGCTCTGATGGCGCGCAGTGGCCTCAAAGGCAAGCAGGGCGCTCAGGGGGGGCATGGCTCTTGGCATGGCGCGACTTTACGACAGTACCCGAATGTGGGGATCCAATGACATGACGCCAGACCTTGTGAAGCAGCTGGCCCCCCAGGGGGCGCTGCGTGTATCGATCAACCTGGGCAATCCGGTGCTGGCCTCGCGCGCGACGCCGCAGGACGAGCCACGCGGCGTCTCCGTGGACCTGGCGCGCGCACTGGCGGGCCGGCTCGGCGTGGCGCTGGAGCCGATGGTGTTTGACAGCGCAGGCAAGTCGGTCGAGGCGGTGGCGCGCGGGAAGGCGGATCTGGGTTTCTTTGCGCTGGACCCAGCGCGGGCGGCGCAGCTGCGTTTCACCCCGCCCTATGTGCTGATTGAGGGCGCATACCTGGTCAGGCAGGACTCGCCCCTACAGGCCCTGGACGACGTGGATACCGCCGGCCATCGGGTGGTGGTGGGCAAGGGCAGCGCCTACGACCTGTACCTCACGCGCACCCTCAGGCAGGCCACGATCGAGCGGGCTGCAACATCGCCTACGGTTGTCGATGAATTCCTGCGCACGGGTGCGGATGTGGCGGCGGGTGTGCGCCAGCAGCTGCTGGCCGATTGCGACCGATTCGCCGACCTGCGGCTGTTGCCCGGTAATTTCATGATCATCCAGCAGGCGATGGGTATCCCCGCAGACCGCAGCGATGAGGCGCTGGCCGTCGTGCGGCTTTTCATCGAGGACATGAAGGCCGATGGCTTCGTGGCCCGCGCGCTGAGTCGACATGGCATCGACGGTGCCCGGGTAGCGCCTGCGGCCGATCATTGACTTGAAACAGGAGGAACCCCATGAGCAACCAGACCCTTCCCACCTACTTCGAGCCTGCAGGCATGGCGGCGCCGCGCGGGCACTACACCCACGCGACGCGCGGCGCAGGCCTGGTCTTTGTTTCCGGGCAGTTGCCGGTGGCGCCAGACGGCACCGTGCTGCATGACGCCCCCTTCGAGGTGCAGGCGCAGCAGGTGCTCGCCAACGTCGCAGCGGCCCTGCGCGGTGCCAACAGCTCGATCGACCAACTGCTGCAAGTGCGCGTGTATGTCACGGACATTGCGCTGTGGCCCACCTTCAACACGATCTACGCGCAGTGGGCGGGCGCGGCACGACCGGCCCGGGCGGTGGTCCCCGTGCCAGTTCTGCATTACGGGTGTGCGCTGGAGGTCGAGGCGATGGCCCTGGCCTAGTCGGAGCCCCTTGGGCGGCCTGTCTTTCGGCCCTTCGCTAAACTCCAGATCAAAAAGACGACGGAGTCGACTCGGCTGCACCCCTGCAGCCGTCTGAATAAGGCGATGCGTACCGATATGACACCCCACTGGAAACATTACGCGGCGGCGCTTGTGGCCGCGAGCCTGTCGCTCATGGCGCATGGCCGCACGCCCAACCTGCCGCCGTGCGGCGGCACCGACGTCGCCACCTGGAGCCAGTGCGTGGGCGAGACGCAGGTGATGGTGGGCGATTCGCCGCGCACCTATCGCGGTGAGTTCCAGAAAGGGGTGCCGCATGGACGCGGTGTGCGCTTCGGACTGTTCTACGTCAAGGACAAGGACGGAAAGGTCGCGCCCTTTAAGCTGCCCGATGGCAAGGATTTCGAGATCAAGACTGTAGGCTTTTTCCGAGAGGGCAAGCTCACGGGTCAGGGCCAGACCACCCGCTCGGATGGCACCAGCTTCGTGGGCGAGTACCGGGATGAAAACCAGGTGAAGGGTGAGCGCAAGTACCTCATTGCCTACAACACCGGCTTGTTCGGGGGGTTTAGCAGCAAGACCGAGATGATGACGTACATCGGCACCTTCAACGACAAGGGCGAGCGTGATGGCGATGGCATCTTGTACGACTCGGAGAACAAAATGGCGTTCTGCGGCAAGTTCGATAACGACAAGCCGCGTTACGAGACGACGAACCGCGAGCTTCAAGAGAGATTCCAGAAGAGCTGCGAGGACCGTTTCAAACGCGGGCGCGACATCGACGCCAGGATGGATCCGACCACGCCCCAAAAAGCCGATGTGCCCCTGATCGAGGCGTATGTGGGCAAGCAACTGGCGATCAAGACCCGTTTGGCCCAGTCCGCCGCCCGACTGGTCGATCCCTCGGGGGGCGAGTCGCCCAATTGTGCTGCCGCCAATTCCCTGCTGCGCACCCGTGCCAACGCCAGCCGGGACCAGGGAGCCATGGGCCTACGGATCCTCGGCGGCCGGGTACCCTCGCAACTGGGTTACTTGTACCTACTGGGGTGTCCGTCGGAGATCCCTGTGGATCTGGAGGAAGCGGCGTTCT
>CANGSD010000070.1 GCA_947455875.1 Comamonadaceae bacterium | reverse complement strand
TGACGTGCTCGATGGCGGCGTCAACGATTCCCTGAACCTGGACATGCACGGCAAGTCGCTGTCCTTTCACCTACTCGAGATGCGCATCGACGCGCAGCCAATACCCCACGCCACCCAAGCCGCTACGCGCCTGGCCACTCAATGGCAGGCGCGCCAGCACCTGGATACCCTCCCCGCCGACTGCCGCCCCGCCACACGCACCCAAGGCTATGCAGTGCAGGCCCTGTGGCCCGCCATTGCCGGCCCGATCGGCGGCTGGAAGATCGCGGCCACCAGCGTCGCGGGCCAACGGCACATCGGCGTGAGTGGCCCGCTGGCCGGCCCGGTCTTCGCCCGTCGGGTGGTCGCCGACGGCGCGACGGTCTCGTTGGCTGCCAACCGCATGCGCGTGGCCGAATGTGAGGTCGTCTTCACCTTCAAGCGCGCCCTGGATCCCCGGCCGCAACCCTGGAGCCGCCACGACGTGCTCGAGGAAGTTGCGCAGGTGCTGCCCGGCATCGAGGTGCCTGACTCGCGTTTCCTGCAGTTCGAGCGCGCCGGCGAGGCGCAGCTGATCGCCGACTGCGCGTGCTGCAACGACATGGTCTTGGGCGCGCCGCTGGCGCCTGCGGACCGTCTCGAATCACTGGTCCGCCTGGCGATCCAGGCCCGCGTCAGCGATGGCCGCATCCTCGAGGGCGTGGGCAGCAACGCACTGGGCGATCCGGTCGAGGCCTTGCGCTGGTTCGTCAACGAGATGAGCGCTGTGGGCCAGCGCATCGAGGCCCACCAATTCCTCACCACCGGCACTTGCGTCACACCCATCCCCGTCGAGCCGGGGCAATCGGTGCAAGTGGATTTCGGGTGGCTGGGCCAGATGACCGTGCACTTCGACTGATCCAAGCGCAGACACGCGCGCAGTCACAATAGCGGGCTTGCGAATCGCACCGGAGACCACGCTGATGAACAAACGCCAATTACTCATTGCCGCAGCCGCACTGGCCTGCCTGGCCCCCCTCTCCCACGCCCAAGACTTCCCGCCCCGCAAAGCTGTCACCCTGGTGGTGGGCTTCGCCCCGGGTGGCGCCGCCGATGCCGCCGCGCGCCTGATCGCGAAGAAGCTGGGCGACAACATCGGCCAGACCGTGGTGGTGGAAAACAAGGCCGGCGCTGGCGGCAACATCGCCCACCAGATCGTGGCCAACGGGCCTGCCGATGGCTCCTTGCTGCTTCTGGGCTCGGTCGGGCCGCTGACCATCGCGCCGCACCTGGGCAAGCTGCCCTATGACCCGTTCAAGGACTTGGCGGCCCTCTCGGGCGGCGTCCACTTTCCCAACGTGCTGGTGGTCAGCTCGCAAAGCGGCATCCGCACGCTGGCCGAATTCGTCGCCGCCGCACGCAAGGGCGCGGGCAACGTCACCTACGCCTCCACTGGTCCGGGCTCGGCCTCGCACCTGACCGGCGAGTTGTTTGCCCAGTTGATCAAGGCCGACATGACGCACATCCCGTACAAGGGCGGCGCACCGGCCATGCAAGACCTGCTGGCCAATCGCTTCACAGGCTATTTCGCCGCGCCGCCCACCGCACTGCCCCACCTGGAGACCGGCAAGCTGGTGGCCCTGGCCACCACAGGCCTGACACGCCCAGGCTACATGCCCCATCTGCCGACCGTGGCGGAACAGGGCTTTCCAGGCTTCGAGGCCTTGAACTGGTATTCCTTCAACGCGCCGGGCAAGACGCCCTCCGCGCTCCTGGATCGCTGGAACCAGGAGATCGTCAAGGTGCTCAATGATCCGTCCATCCGCGAGCAGTTGAACAAGCACGGGCTGTCGCCCCACCCCACGAGTCGCACCGAACTAGTCGAATTCATGCGCAAGGAATCGGCCAAGTGGGGCCAGATCGTGCGTGATCGCAAGATCCTCGCGGAGTAAGCGGACGCCGCTTAACGCGCCGGCGGTCGTGTCCGCAGGCGCTCCTGAATCAGCGGCAGCTTGTCCTCGTACACCATCCCCGAGGTGTCTCGCAGCGGCCGCCCCGGCACATACTTGGTGAGCCAGGCACGCAGGCTCTCGCCCTCGCCCGGTCTCACCAGGGGATCGTGGCTGTTGCCCGCGTAGCGATAGGACGTGAGGTTCTCGGGCCGCGACGTGAACTTGCGCTCAAAGCCCACCGCCGGCTGCGCCTTGCTGCCCTGCGCCCACGGGTCTTCGTCTTCGTTGGACGACCACATCGGCAAGTTCGTATCCCACTTCCACAAGTGCTCGTAGCTGGCGTTCAGGCTTTGCTTGTGACAGATGCCGCCCTTGATCTGAGGGTCGGCACGGTCCCAGAAGTACAGAGTCCGACAACCCTCGGAGTGCCCGCTCAGAAGGATTGGCAAGGGGGTGAGGGTCTTGAGCCAGGCCACCACCTGCGCGATGTCGTCGCCGCGAGCGGAAAGCCGAGCCGGGTTGCGCGCGGTGTAGATGCCTTCGCGAAAACGCTCGCCGCCACGGCGCAGGCTCTCCTCGAGGCTGCCGCCCGGGCACCCGAGCTTGTTGCCCTCGCGCGTCACGAATTCGGGCGACACCACCGCAAAGCCCTCGCGGTAATAGAACTGAGACACATGCGTCTCCCAGCCCCATTGCCCGCCGCAGCCGTGGTTGTGAATCACCACGCCGCGTAGGCCCGGTATCTCCTTGACCATCGCCTCGAACTTGGCGCGGTACACCGCGCCATACAAAGGCAGGAAGAATACGCTGCGATCGAGCACATTGGCCGCCAAGGTCTTGTCGTAGGCGGGTGCATGACGCCAGTCCTGGGCTTGCAAGGCCACAGGGGCCAGAGCCAGTGTGGTGATGAATGCAAGACGACGGCACAGGTTGCTCACGTTCATCCAAGACCTCCCAAAAAACTCAGCGCCCGCGCTGGTGGTTCCAAAGCAGCAGCGCACCGCTGGTCATGGCGATGGCCATCAATGCCAAATAGCCCGCGCGGTAGGCACCAAACCAGGACGACAGGCCACCGAACACCGAGGGTCCGACCAAGCCGCCCATGAAGGTGAAGGCCAGCGTACCGCCCGTGGCCAAACTGGCCTGCCCCGGGGGCGCGCGTCGCGCCACCTCCGCCAGGTACACCCCATTCCATCCAATGGCCGAAGCGCCAAACAGCACCAGTACCGCGATCACCACCGCCCGCGGCACCTGCGGGGTGAACAGCGCCGTGGCCAGGGCGCACACGGCCATCAGACCCGCGAGCATCACCAGCGTTCGAAAAGCCCCCAACCATCGGTCGGCGGTATAGCCCCAGATGATCCGTCCGGCGACACCGCCCATTTGCGAGAACGACAACACCAACCCCGCCGCCACCAGGCCATAGGCCATATCGGTGTGCAGGAACGTCACCAGATAGGTCGTTAGCGACATCTGCACGATGCAAAACAGGAAGGAGCAGGCTGCCATGGTGGTCAGCGAGCGGTGCGCCAACACCAGGCGTATCGGCTCCATGAGGCTGGACAGGCGCACCGTCTGCCCGGGGTTGCGGTCCGCATCAAAGCCGACCTGCAAAGGCTGGCTCGTCAAGGCACACAACAAGCATGCGACGGCAACGATCACGAGACTGGCCTGCCACCCCGTCATCAGCATGAGTGAGGGCACGATGGCGCCGCCCAACATGAATCCCGCCGGCACGCCGGTCTGCTTGATCGAAAACACGAGTGACATGCGGTGGGCGGGGGTGGTGCGCGCCAGCACGTGCGAACTCGCTGGGGTGATGGGTCCGTAGCCCAGACCGATCAACAGGGCTGCGGGCAGCATCACCGGCAGCCAGCCCGTTGCGCACAGGATCAGACCCGTGGCGCAGATGGCCAGGCCCGATTGACTCACGCGGATGGCACCCCAGCGCGTCACCGCCACGCCTCCCATCAGGCTGGCCAGCGTCGCCCCGAGATAGGTGGCGGACACATAGACACCGAGCAGCGCTGGCGACACGCTCAGGGCTGCAGCCACCTGGGGCGCCATCACCGGCAGGGTGATCAGCGCCATGGCCACCATGGCCTGGATCGCCAGCGTGACCACCAGCGGCAGCCAGCTGCCCGGCGCGGGCGTCGCGGGGTGCGTCACGCCGTCTTCATTCGGTCATCACTCCGGCTTGACCCCTGCGCGCACCAACAAACCGCCCAGTACGTCGATTTCGCTTTTCAGGTGTGCGCGCAAGGCATCGGGTCGTGCCCGTTCGACCGGCACCGCCGAGACGCCCATGCCCTCCAGGCGCTGACGCACCTCGGGATCTGTCACCGCCTTTTGCAAGGCCGCCGAGAGCTGGTCCAGCACCGGCTTGGGCGTGCCCTTGGGCGCATACAGGCCGAAGGAGATGTTGATGTCAAAGCCTTGCACGCCCGCCTCGGAGATCGCCGGCATGTCGGGCAACTGCGGCAGTCGGGCCCGGCCGGCCGCGGCGTAGGCCTTGATACGGCCCGACCTGACCGAGGGGACCATGCCTGAGGTCTGGTCACACAAGACATCGACCTGCCCGCCCATGAGGTCGTTGAGCGCAGGCCCGGTGCCCTTGTACGGAATCTCATTGAGCTTCACGTTCAAGGTGTTCATCAGCATCAGACCGCACAGGTGCGAGGCCGAGCCCACACCGGCATGGGCCAGGCTCACCTTGCTCTGGTTGGCGCGCAAGTAGGCAATGAACTCGTTGAGATCTTTGGCGGGAAAGTTGGCGCGTGTAGCGACCAGCATCGGCCCGCTGGTGGCCGACCCGATGGGTTCGAAATCATCGATCGGGTGATACGGCAGGTTCTTGAACATCGCCAGGTTGGTGGCGTGGCTCACGTGGATCATCAGCAAGGTGTAGCCGTCGGGGCGGGCGCGCGCCACGCGGGCGGTGCCGATGCTGCCCGAGGCGCCTGCGGGGTTCTCCACCAGCACTTGCTGGCCCAAGGTCTTTTGCAAGGCCCCGGCAAACACGCGCGTGATGGTGTCGCCCGGGCCGCCCGGCGCATACGGCATCACCAAGGTGATGGGTCGGTTCGGGAAATCCTGGGCGAGGGCCTGCAGGCCCAGGGCTGCCAGGCAAGCCGCCAACGCGACGCGCAAAGTGCGAGAGATCATCGGGGTCTCCTATGAATCAGAGCAGCAGTCTACGGATTTCCTCGGGCGGGAGTTCCTGCAGCGGTAATGCCCCCCCGTTGGGGATCCCGACCTGGGTGGCATTGAGCAGCATCGACACCATCACATAGGTGCCAGACAAGACCGTGAGGTCGATCACCGACTGCTCCCCCATGCGCGTGACGGCCTCCTGCCACAGGGCATCTGGCACGCGGTGATTGAGCGTGAGCTGTACGCAAAAGTCATACACCAGGCGTTCGTCGTCCTGCATGGCAGACGGCCGACGGCACTGACGCAGTTCGTCCATCACCGCATCGGACAGGCCGGCCCGCCGCGCGATCGGCTCGTGGGCCCACCACTCGTATTGCGCGTTGGAGATGCGCGCCTGGATCAGGATCGCGAACTCGTTCAGGCGCTTGTTCACCGAGGTTTTAAAGCGCAGGTAATCGAGCAGATCGAAGCAGCGCCGGGCCATGTCGGGGCTGCGAAGCAGGGCGTTGTAGGGGCCGCCCAGAGCGGCGCTGGATACCTTCAGGATGTCATCGGCCAGAGGGCGGACCTGAGCGGGCAGGTCCTCGTAGGCCAGTTGGGAGAGTCGTTCGGTCATGGCGGTCTTGCGGGTCAACGTCGAGGGCTCGATTGTCTTCGCAGTGCGGGTCGCCCCCGGCAGACCCAGTCGCGGACATGACTGGGCAGCCCGGGCCACCGCCGTATCCTGCGATCAATTCTCACGGAGCCCCCATGCTGAAGTTCTTCTACAACGCCGCCCCCAACCCGATGAAAGTCGCCTTGCTCCTGGAGGAACTGGCGCTGCCCTACGAGGCCATCCCCGTCGACACCCGAAAGGGCGAGCAATTCGATCCCGCGTTCAAGGCGGTCAACCCCAACGCGAAGGTACCCGCCATCGTCGATGGCGCCACCACCGTCTTCGACAGCAACGCCATCCTGCTCTATCTGGCCGACCGCGAAGGCCGCTTCGTACCCACCGACCCGCGCAGCCCCGAACGCGCGCAGCTGCTCTCCTGGCTGATGTTCATCGCCAGCGGCATCGGCCCCTTCTCGGGTCAGTCGGTGCACTTTCGCCATGCCGCGCCCGAGCCCAAGGAATACGCACTGAATCGTTATGACTTCGAGGCGCATCGCCACTGGGGCGTGCTGGAGGCCCATCTCGCGCAGCGTACGTTCATGGTGGGCGAGACCTACAGCATCGTCGACATGGCCTTCTGGGGCTGGGCGCGGCTGCTTCCCTACGTGCTGGGCACGGGCGACGCCACCTGGTCGCAATACCCCAACGCCAAGCGCCTGCTCGATGCGGTCAGCGCGCGTCCTGCCGCCCAGCGCGCCGAGGCGATCAAGGCGCGTCACACATTCAAGACGGAAATGGACGACCAGGCGCGCGCATTCATGTTCCCGCAGAACGAGCGGCTTAAAAAAGCTTGATGCACGCGTGCCCATGACGCGCGACGCACTCGAGGCGATGGTTGAACGCTACTTCGCTGCGGTGGATAGCAAGGACCTGGCCACTACCTTGTCGTTTTTCACGCCCGACGCAACCTTCACGATCGCCACGTATCAAACGACCTT
>CANGSD010000069.1 GCA_947455875.1 Comamonadaceae bacterium | reverse complement strand
ATCACTCGGACATGCGCAAGGCGGCGCCCGACGCCCAGGTGCTGGCGGTCACGCACGAATGGGGCGACTACTACACCCGGCGCGCGCGGGCTGTGCTGGATGGAAGCTGGAAGCCGGGGCAAGTCTGGGGTGGCATCAAAGAAGGCATGGTGCGCGTAGGCGACTTCGGCCCGCGCGTGCCGCAGGCCGTGCGTGACGAGGTGCTGGCTCGCCAGCGTGACATCGCCGCCGGCCGCCTGCGCCCCTTCACGGGCCCCATTCAGGACAACGAAGGCCAGACCGTAATCCCCGCTGGCGTGGCCCTCAGCGACGACCAGATCCTGGGCATGAACTATCTGGTGGCTGGGGTCATCGGCAAGGTCGCAAAATAGCGCGCATGCAAGCCCTACGCGCGGCCCTCCTGCGATTTGCCTCCGACGGCACGCCCGTCTACGACTCCGACGGTCTGTTGGTGATCGGCCCGGGCCCCCGCGGCGTACAGGAGGTGGTGGATGCAGGCGACTACACCTCGCTGGCGCCACGCTACCCGGGCCTGGCCATCGAGCACCTGCCCGGTCGTCTCCTGGCCCCGGGCTTTGTCGATCTGCATCTGCACTTTCCGCAGATCGACGTGATCGGCTCACCTGCCGAGGGCCTGCTGCCCTGGCTGGAGAACTACACATTCCCCCATGAGTCGCGCTTTGCCGATGCCGACTATGCGCAAGGCGTGGCCGAGGTCTTCCTGGACGAACTCCTGCGCCATGGTGTCACCACCGCGCTCACCTTTGCCACCTCGCATCCCGAATCGGTTGACGCCCTGATGTCTGCGGCTCAACGCCGGGGCCTGCGTCTGATCGGCGGCAAAGTGCTGCAAGACCGGCACAGCCCCGACGGTGTGCGTGACGACACCGAGCAATCGCTGATCGACACCGAAAGCCTGATTCGTAAATGGCAGGGCCAAGGCCGATTGGGCTATGCGATCACCCCGCGTTTCGTGCCCAGTTGTTCCGACGCGCAACTGCGTGGCGCTGGCGAACTGGCCGCGCGCTACCCCGATGTCTGGCTCCAATCGCATGTGGCCGAAAACGCGGACGAAATCGCGTGGGTGCGCACGCTGCATCCGGGCGCGCGCAGTTACCTGTCGGTGTACGAGTCCTTTGGCCTGCTGCGTGAGCGCGCGGTGTATGCCCACTGCATTCACCTGGATGACACCGACCGCGCCTTGATGCGCGAAACCGGCGCTGCCGCAGCGGTCAGCCCCACCAGCAATCTGTTTCTGGGCAGTGGCTTTTTCGATTACGCAGCGGCGGATCGCGCGGGCTTTCGCTACGGCCTGGCCAGTGACGTGGGCGGTGGCACCAGCTTCAGCCCCTTTCACACCATGCTGGCCGCCTACTACGTGGGGCGCGAGGGTCATACCAAGCAGGGTATCTCGCTCTCGCCGGGCCATCTGTGGTGGCAGCACACGGCGGGCGCGGCGCAGGCCCTGGGGCTTGCGGGCGTCATTGGCAACCTGCAGCCGGGGTGCGAGGCCGACTTCCTGGTGCTCCATCCGCAGGCCACGCCCTTGCTTGCGCGCAAGACGAAAATGGCCAACACCCTCGATGAATTGCTGTTCTCGCTGATCGTGCTGGGCGATGACCGTGTGATCGAGCGCACGCACATCGCGGCGGCCTGTTAAGACGCGTACATCCCCTGCGACACGGCCTCGGCCAGCTTGATGCCGTCCACACCCGCGGACAGGATGCCGCCGGCATAGCCCGCACCTTCGCCGCCCGGATACAGACCCCGCACGTTCAGACTCTGGTAATCGTCGCCGCGCGTGATGCGCAGGGGCGAGGAGGTGCGCGTCTCCACGCCGGTGAGCACGGCGTCGTGCCGGTCAAAGCCCGCGATCTTGCGGCCGAACACGGGCAGGGCCTCGCGCATGGCCTCGATGGCGTAGGCGGGCAGGGCCAGGTGCAGGTCGCCCAGCTTCACGCCCGGCTTGTACGAAGGCTCGACCTCGCCCAATTGGGTGGAGGGGCGCCCCGCGACGAAGTCGCCCACCAACTGCCCTGGCGCCTCATAGGTGCTGCCACCGAGCACATAGGCCCGCGACTCCAGCTCCCGCTGCAGGCGCACACCGGCCAGCGCATCGCTGCCCGGGTAGTCGCGTGGATCGATGCCCACCACGATGCCGGCATTCGCATTGCGCTCGTTGCGCGAATACTGGCTCATGCCGTTGGTGACCACGCGATGGGGCTCGGACGTGGCCGCCACCACCGTGCCGCCGGGGCACATACAGAAGCTGTAGACCGCGCGCCCGTTGTTCGCGTGGTGCACCAGCTTGTAGTCGGCGGCCCCCAGCAGCGGATGTCCGGCGTGCCGGCCCCAGCGGGCGCGGTCGATCATGCCTTGCGGGTGCTCGATGCGAAAGCCGATCGAGAAGGGCTTGGAATCCAGGTGCACGCCGCGTTCATGCAGTCGCTCGAAGGTGTCGCGCGAGCTGTGGCCCAGGGCCAGCACCACATGGTCGGCGCGCAGTTCGTGCGCAGCGCCGGTGACCTGGTCCTGCACGGTCAGCCCGCGCAGGTGGCCGTCTTCGATCAGGAAGTCGGTCACCCGCTGCGCAAAGCGCACCTCGCCGCCCAGGGCGATGATCTGCTCGCGGATGTTTTCCACCACCTTGACCAGCTTGAAGGTGCCGATGTGGGGGTGCGCCGCGTACAGGATCTCGGCAGGCGCGCCGGCCTTTACGAATTCGTGCATGACCTTGCGCCCCAGGTGGCGCGGGTCCTTGATCTGGCTATAGAGCTTGCCGTCGGAGAAGGTGCCGGCGCCGCCCTCGCCAAATTGCACATTGCTCTCGGGGTGCAGCACGTTCTTGCGCCACAGGCCCCAGGTGTCTTTGGTGCGTTCGCGCACCGGCTTGCCCCGTTCGATCACGATGGGGCACAGGCCCATCTGCGCCAGCGCCAGCGCCGCGAAGATGCCGCAGGGGCCAAAGCCCACCACCACGGGCCGCAGCTGGGGCGGTGCTTTGGCTGTGACTGGCGGGTGCCAGGCCATGTCGGGCGTCGGTCCGATATGCGGGCGGTCCGCCAGGCGGGCCAGCAGGGGGGCTTCCTGGGTGGGATCGGCCAGCGTGACGTCCACGATAAAGACGGCCAGCAGGTCGGCCTTGCGCGCGTCGAAACTGCGCTTGAACACCGTGAGCTGGTCGATGGCACCAGGCGGCAGGCCCAGGACCTGGCTGGCAGCGGCCCGCAGAGGGGCTTCGGGGGCCTCGGCCTGGGCCAGAGGTAACTTGAGTTCGGACAGACGGATCATGGTCTTGCGGGTTCGTCGCTATCGAACCAAAGACAAGTGGGCAAGCGCCGATAATACGTCCCGTGAAGCACGCCAGACCGCCGCTGGTGCAAGTCTCGAAAGAGCGCACTGGAGGAACGTCCGGACTGCACAGGGCAGCGTAGCAGGTAACACCTGTCCACCGCGAGGTGAGGATCAGAGCAACAGAGACGAGTCCCCGTGGCAACACGGGGGGTGAAACGGGCAATCTCTACGTGCAGCAATACCAAGTAGGCCAGCGTCGACCTGTGTCCCGGGGAGCTGGCGGGTAGGTAGCATCGAGCCGCTTCGGCAACGGGCGGCCCAGAAGAATGGCGGTCACGTCACGGGCAACCGCGACGCACAGAATCCGGCGTACCGGCGCGCTTCACACTTTATTTTCTAGAACCGCTCGTGCGCGAGCAGGGTGCGCCACTGGCCCGGCGGCAGGCCCGCCAGCGGCAGGCGCCCCAGGCGAATGCGCCGCCCCTGCATGGGTTTGAGATTCACCTGCTCGCACAGCCAGGGAATGTGCGCCGGATCCATCCCCTTGAACGCCAGGCGCAGGCGCTGCTCGCTCTGCCAACTAGCCTTGACCGGCGGCAAGCTCTGACCGCGCCAGCTCCAGCCACCCCCCAGACGGGCCAGCCCGCCCTCGGCGATCTGCCCCTGAACCTGCACCACCCATTCCTGTTCGATTGCGAGCGCGTCTTCGGTGAGCTTGCGCACGATGCGAAAGTCCTGGCTGTACACCGCCAGTCCGCCCGCGCCCTCGGGTAGCGGCACCAGGGCCTGCAGCTTGCGCCACTTCGCAGGCAAGACAGGCTGGCCGTCGCCGATCTCGTGAGTCAATACCGTGACGGGCGTGAGCGCCAGCCGACTCGCGTCGGGATCGAGGGTGACCGATTGCGCAGGCGCCACGCGGGCCTGCGGCACATCGACCACCTGGCCGTCGACACGCACCCAGCCGCCTTCGATATAGCGTTCGGCCTCGCTGCGCGAGCAGGGCACCATCGCCGCCACGCGTTTGGACAGGCGTACCGGCTCGTTCGCACCGCCAGCCGGATCGTCGGCGCTCATGCCGACTCCAGGCCCAGGGCCCGGATGCGGTCCACATGGGCCCGCAGCGAATGCAGCGCCACCGGCCGGATCGCCGCCGGCACGTCGTCATAGGCCAGGGGCAGCCAGTCTTGCAGCGTGCCCTGGGGGTGGGCGCGCATCACCTGCAAGACCTTGGCTTCACGCGCCAAGCGGTGTGCCTTGAGCTTGGCAATGGCCTGCGGCGCGTCGCCCAGCACATGGCCATGCGCGGGCAGGATGAAGGCGATGTCGTGCTGCGTGCACAGGCCCCCCAGACGATCGAGGGACTGCAGATAGGCCGTCATCTCGCCATCGGGCGGCGCCACCACCGTGGTGCTGCCATTGAGGATGTGATCGCCCGAAAACAGCAAGCCGTCTTCCAGCAGCACCAGGCACAGGTGGTTGGCCGCGTGGCCGGGTGTGTGCACCACCTCCAGGCGGTGTGTGAGCCCGCCGCCCTCGAGCGAGATCACCTCGCCGTCGGCCAGTGCCCGATCGGGGGCGAAAGTGCTGTCAGCCCGCGAGTGCGGCCCCGAGGGCAGGCCCAGGATCGGGGGACGCGCGAGGCAGCGGGCCTGCAGCGGGCGCGCCGCCGGCGAGTGGTCGGGGTGTGAGTGGGTGCACACGATGGCGCGCACATCGCCACCGGTGGCTTGGAGCAGGCGCTCGATGTGGTCGGCCTCGTTGGGGCCCGGGTCGATCACCAGATAACCGCTGGCGGCATCGCCCACCAGGTAGGTGTTGGTGCCAGGCCCGGTCATCATGCCGGGGTTGGGCGCAGTCAGTCGCTGCAGGTGGCGCAGCAGGGGCACCGGACGTTCGGTCTGCCACTCCAGCGCGTGCACGATCTGGCCGTCGGGGCAGACCAGCGCCAGCTCGCCATAGGGCGCTTCGTGCTCCATGAAGCGCGCCTCCTGGCCGTGGTGCAGGCCGGCGCGCGGGCAGCTGGTCCAAAGGGGCTGCTCGCCGGCGCAGGCATCGAGCACCGCCTGCACGCTCTTGAAGTTCACCAGCCGCTGCAGGGTGCGGATGGTCGGATAGATCATGAGGAAAGAGCCCGCCTCATGCCGCTGCAGCGCCAACGCCGGCCGTACCCACACGGGCTCGAACTGCTCGGACTCGTCGGCCACCGGCTCCTGGCCCTGGGGCATGCGCGCCACCAGAAAGGGCACATCGAACCGTCGGGGCATGTCGCGGTCGGTGATCCAGTGCGCCAGCACGAAGACGCCGTCGGCCGCCAGCGTCAGCCCGCGGGTGCGGCACTGGGCCGCGAACGGGCCGCTGCGGTCCATCTGGGCGATGTCGGCGTCGGTGGCGTCCTGGCCATCGGGGCGTCGCGCCAGCAGCACGCCCAGTTCTTCGAAGCTCTCGCGGATGGCGGCGATGGCCTGGGTCAGGTGCAGGTCGCCTTGGGTGGGCCGCCGCGCGGCCAGGCCGTGCGATTGCGCGTCGGCCGGGTCGATGCCGCCGCCGGGAAAGACATAGGCGCCGGGCGCGAAGCTGGCGGTGGCCGAGCGCCGGGTCATGAGGACTTCGGGCCCCTCGGGCGAGTCCCGCATCAGGAGCACGGTGGCCGCCTGGCGCAGGGGCGCCGGTTCGCGTTGGGCGTATAGGAGTTGGGTGGCGCGGACCATGCGGCGGATTACATCACGCGAGCGCCGGTGTGCATGGGGTGGCCGATAATGCGGTCATGCGCGTTCGCTTCACCAAGATGCAGGGTGCGGGCAACGATTTCGTCGTCCTGGACGAAACCCGTGGCCGCCTGAACCTCTCGCCGCAGCAATACCGCTGGCTGGCCGATCGCCACTTCGGCGTCGGCGCCGACCAGATCCTGTGCGTGCGCCCCTCGCCGCAGGCGGGCATCGATTTCGAATACGTCATTCACAACGCCGACGGCGGCGAGGTCGAACATTGCGGCAACGGCGCCCGCTGCTTCGTGCGCTTCGTCCGTGAGCGGGGGCTGACCGACCAGTCCACCATCCGCGTCCAGACCCTGAGCAGCGTGCTCACGCTGCGCATGCTCGAGGACGGCCGTGTCACCGTCGACATGGGCGCGCCGGTCTTTGATCTGCCCGCCATTCCTTTTGACCCGATGGGCCTGCAGCCCCAGATCCAGGGCTCGTGGCAGCAATGGCCCATCTCGGTGGACGGGGCCGGCGTGCCCGTGGCGGTGGTGTCCATGGGCAATCCGCATGCGGTGCTGATGGTCTCTGATGTGGACACCGCGCCGGTGACCTCGCTGGGCCCGCTGATCGAGCGGCATCCTTGCTTTGCGCGCCATGTGAATGTCGGTTTCCTGCAGGTGGTGGACCGCACCCAGGTGCGTCT
>CANGSD010000068.1 GCA_947455875.1 Comamonadaceae bacterium | reverse complement strand
CGGATGCGGCGCTTGAGGTCTGTCTGGCGCTGTCGGTCGTCGGGCGATGCGGCTACGTACTCGCCACCCTTGGCCTTTGAGTAGCCCGGCGCACGAAAGTAGAAGAAGGCCCGACCGCGCATCCGCCGGTTATTGAGTACGCCGTGCAGGATCTCCAGCTCCGTGACGCTCTTGCCGCCTTGGTGCTTTTTGAGCCAGGGCTGGCGCTCGATCAGGTCGGGCGCGTAGCCCTCGCTGGGCGGTATCCAGCCATAGCGCTCACCGAGCATGCCGATGAAGTAGGGACGCGAGCGGTCAATCTCTGACAGGCAGATTGGCAGCACCTCGCCGCGTTCGGCCTGCGGCGCGGTGATGCCCCAGCGCAGATCCACGTCCACCAGTTCGACAAAGCGGTCTCGCAGCTTGGCGCGTAGCGCCGGAAACACGCGCCGCACCAACAAATCACGCTCTTCGCCGAAGTCGCGAAAGGTGCTGGAGAGGAAGATGCGGACGGTGCGGGGGGAGGACACGCCGGGCCTTCAGGAACTCACGCAGCCTCAAGGCTCACGCGCCGTCCACTCCACCAGCGTGTCAATCACGCCCCGCATCGCACCCGCGTTGGCGTGATTGGCAATCGCCACCACGGCGTAACGCCGACCACTGGGCGCATGCACATAGCCAGCCACGCCCGTCACATCGCGCAGGCTTCCGGTCTTGAGATGGGCCACGCCCGCGATGCGGGCGGCTGTGCGCTTGGCCGTGCCGTCCAGACCCGCGACGGGCAGGGACGCGACGAACTCCGGCATCAGAGGTGAGGTCCAGGCGTGCTGCAGCAGGCGCGTGAGCTGGGCGGCGGTGGCGCGCTCCTCGCGCGAAAGGCCCGAGCCATTGTCAAACACCGGCGGTTCGCTGCGCAAGCGATCGCGCCACCACTGCTGCAACACGGCGCGCGAGCCCGCGATCGTGCCCACACCTCGCTGTTGCAGGCTCAGCGTGAGAAACAACTGCTGCGCCATCACGTTGTTGCTGAACTTGTTGACGTCACGCACCACCTCGGCCAGCGTGGGCGACACGCTCTCGGCCACGGGCTTAAGCGTGGCGGGCACACGGCCTTCGCGCGCGCTGCCCACCAGCTGTCCGCCCATCTCTTGCCACATGCCAGCGATCGCACGCCCGGCCTGGTTGGCAGGATCTGCCGCAGCCACGGGCCAGCTGCGGGGGCCGCACGAAGCCGGAAAGGCGCCGTCAAAGCGCAGACGCGCCGGGTCGCGAAAGTCCGCGCGCAGCGCACCGCGCCAGTCATTGCATTCGCCCGATTGCAGCGGCACGCTGGTGGGTGCCTGCAGTCCTGCCATGGGCGGCTCGATCTGCAAGAGGGCGACTGGGCCCTGCGGGGTGAACTGCAACACCATCGCCCGGTAATTCACCAGCAAGGCGTCGGGGGCTGCGTTGTAGGGGCGCAGCGGTTCGCCGTCAAAGGCCCCCGGGTCTTGCGCCGCCACCTCGAAGGCGCTGCGGTCGATCACGATGTCGCCTGCGATGCGCCGTATGCCCAGGCCCTGCACGCGCCGAAGCAGCAGCCACAGGCGCTCCATCACCAAGCGCGGATCGCCCTGGCCCTTGAGATACAGATTGCCTTGCAGCGTGCCGCCTTGCACCGGGCCGTCGACGTAGACCGGCGTGGTCCAGGTCCAGGCCGGTCCGAGCAGTTCGAGGGCGGCGAAGGTGGTGGCGAGCTTGGCGATCGAGGCCGGATTGACCGGCGTATCGGCGCGGTGCCACAGGCGCGGCGGCAGGCGCCCTTCGGCGTCGGCGACGGCCAGGGTCACCGCATCGCGGGGCAGCTTGGCGCGCGCCAGGGCCGCTTCGATTTCAGGCGGCAGGGGCTGGGCCGATGCGGCGGCGGCGATCCCGCCGAGGGCGAGCCAGGCGGCAAGGCGAAAGAGAAAAACCATGGCCAATTATGGGGGCCGGATAATCGGGGCTCACCTTGTGTAGCGCCCTTGAACCTCCTCGCCTTTGATACCAGCACGGAACGCCTGTCCGTGGCCCTCTCGGGTCCGCAGGGGGCAGGCGCGCGCCTGTTCGTGCACGAGGGCGAAGGCGGACGCGAAGCCTCGGCGTCCTTGATCCCGGTGGTGATGGGGCTGCTGCGCGACGCGGGCCTCTCCTTGGCCGATCTGAAGGCCATCGTGTTTGGCAGCGGCCCAGGCTCTTTCACCGGGCTGCGCACCGCCTGCGCCGTGGCCCAGGGCCTGGCCTTTGGCGCTGGCCGCTCGGTGTTGCCGGTGGAGACTCTCATGGCGGTGGCCGAAGAGGCCCGTCATGTACACGGCGCGACCCGCGTGCTGGCCGTGCTCGATGCGCGGATGGACGAGGTCTACGCCGCTCCCTACGCCTACGACGGCCAGGCGTGGCACCGCGAAGGCCCGATCACCTTGGGCAAGCCCGAGGCCCTGACCCTGACCGCCGGCTATGTGCTCGCAGGCAACGCCTTCGCTGCTTATGGCGAGCGCTTACCCACGGGCCCTCAGGTGCAGGCGCTGCCGACGGCCACCGCGATGCTGCGTGTGACGCCGGCCTTGCTGGCCGCCGGAGCCGACGTGCCCGCGCACGAGGCCCTGCCCCTGTATGTGCGTGACAAGGTGGCCCAGACCACCGCCGAACGCGAAGCCCTGCGCGCTGCCAAGGCCTTGCCATGAACGCGATCCTGCGCCCCCCTGACGACGCGCTGCCCGAGGCCGGCTTCGCGCCCATGACGCCCGAGCGTCTGGATGCCGTCATGGCCGTCGAGGCCACGGCCTATCCGCATCCCTGGACCCGCGGCAACTTCAGCGATTCGCTGCGCGCCGGTTACCAGGCCCAGGTGCTGGTGGCGGGCGACACGCTCGTGGGTTATTTCGTCGCCATGAAAGGCGTTGACGAAGTGCACCTTCTGAACATCACCGTAGCGCCCGAGCTGCAAGGCCAGGGCTGGGGCCGCCTGATGCTCGACGCGTTGGCCACCTGGTCGCGGGGGCAGGGCGCGCAGTGGCTGTGGCTGGAGGTGCGCGCGAGCAACGAGCGCGCGCAGCGCCTGTATGCGCACTACGGCTATCGCCGCGTGGGCCAGCGCAAAGCCTATTACCCGGCGGCCCATGGCCGGCGCGAAGATGCCATCGTCATGAGCCTGGCTCTCTGAGGCCTGCTGCGACAATCACGCCATGACCTTGCAGCTCGACGACCGTCAACGTGCCATGCTGGCCGAGATGGGCGTGCGCCTGTTCGATCCGGCGCCCGCCGAGGCGGCTGCCGTGGAGGTTGCATCGACCGAGACCGCGCGTGCGCTGCAAGCGCCCGCGCCTCGTGCGACACCAGCCGCCCCCGCCTCCGTGACGACTGCATCTCCCCCAGGCCTTCCCGAGCGTGTGCTGGCCCCTTTGTCCGGCCCCGTGGCCGATATGGACTGGGACACCCTGACCCAGACGGTGGCTGCCTGCCAGGCCTGTGGCTTGTGCCACAGCCGCCGCAACACCGTGTTTGGCGTGGGCGATCGGCAAGCCGATTGGCTGGTGGTGGGTGAGGCCCCGGGCGAGATGGAGGACCTGCAAGGCGAGCCCTTCGTCGGGCCAGCCGGCCAGCTCCTGGACAACATGCTGCGGGCCATCGGCCTGGGTCGGCACGAGAACGTCTACATCGCCAACGTCTTGAAGTGCCGCCCGCCCGGCAACCGCAACCCCGAGCCCGCCGAAGTCGCGCAGTGCGAGCCGTATTTGCGGCGCCAGGTGGCCTTGCTGCAGCCCAAGATCATTCTGGCCATGGGCCGCTTCGCGGTGCAGTCGCTCCTGGGGAGCACCGAGCCGATCGGCAAGCTGCGAGGGCAGATCCATCACTACGCGGGCGTGCCGGTGGTGGTGACCTACCACCCGGCCTATCTGCTTCGCAATTTGCCCGACAAGGCCAAGGCCTGGGCCGATCTGTGCCTGGCGCTGGACCAGGTCGAATCCGCCGGCTAGCGAACGAGCCTCAGCGCTGCGCGCCGCTGGCTCGCGCCACGTACCGCGATAGCGTCTCGATCTGCTGCTCGGTCAGCTTGTCCCGGTAGGCGGGCATTTGACCGATTCCGTTACGCAAGGCCTTCGCCACCCGCGCCGCATCCGGCTTGAGCTCGTCGAGGCTGGGGCCGATAGCCCCTTCCGATCCGGCGTCTTTCAGCGCATGGCACAACGCACATGCCGGCACACTCGACTGCTTGAAAAGCAGGCGCCCCGGCGCCAAGGGGTCGGCGTGGGTTGTTGGCGCCGTCAATGCCGCCGCCAGCAGGACGAGTGGCAGGGGCAGTCGCTGCCAAAGCCTCATGCCACCACCACCTTGACCGCGTGGTCGGCCCAGCTGCTGTTGTTGTAGCCCGCTGCGTTCTCCATCCGCTGCTCGGGTTGCAGATTGCCTGCGGCGTCCGTGGCGCGACTGACCAGCGTGTGCGAGCCGGCCGGCAGGCGCACGGCCAGCGCGAACTGGCGCCAGGCAAAGCGGCCGAGGTCGGGGCCGACCAGACGGGCCGCGACCCAGGTCTTGCCGCCGTCCACCGACACGTCGACCTTGGCGACTGCGTGCATGCCCCCGAAGGCCACGCCATGGATTTGTACGGTGCCCGCGGTCAGGGGCTTGCCATCGGTGCCGGGTCCGTTGATCCAGGACTTGACGGTCATCTCCTGCACCGACGGCTGTGACGGATCGCCCTTGGCGCCGGGGGGCGAGATGCGGTAGCCGTGCGACATGATGCGCGCGTCGCTTTCCTGGGCGGTGAAGGCCAGGCGCTTGACGTACTTGACGTTGTTCACGCCGGTGTAGCCGGGGACGATCAGTCGCAGCGGCCCGCCGTGGGCCAGCGAAATCGGCACGCCGTTCATTTCCCAGGCGAGCATGGCGTCAGCCATCGCCGCGACGGGCACCGATCGTTCGACAATGACGCTCTTGGGATCCAGGCCCTCAGGCAATTTTTCGCCGCCGGTGCCGGTGATGAACTTCATGCCGCTGGTCATGCCGCCCAAGGCCTCTACGACCACACGCAGCGGCACACCGCTCCACAGCACGCAACCCGCAGCGCCCACTTGCCAAGGCGTGCCACTGGGTTTGCTGGGGAAGTAGCCGCGGCCGTTGCCCGAGCATTGCAGCACCATGGCCACGGTCTCCAGGCCCATGGATTTGAGTTCGCGCACGGTCAGGGTGCGCGGGTTGCGCACGCCTTCGATCGAGACTTCCCAGGCATCGCGGTCAGCGACGATGGAGGCGTCGGGCGCCGGCAGGTTGTTGCGGATGTACAGCTGCGCGTCGGGGGTGACGATGCTGGTGCCAAACGCGCTGCGACGGGTCTCGATCGTCGTGTTGGTGTGAACGATCAGGCTGTTCGCATCTTTCCAGTTCACATAGGCGGGCAGCGGACGCGCGGTTGCGGCAGGCGCGGCGGTGTTGGCCGCGGCGTCGCGCATCCAGCCGGCCAGGGCGGCGGCGGTGACGGTGGCACCGGTGCCGGCGAGCAGCTGCCGGCGCGGCAGGGAGGCGGGGGGCTTGTTCATCGTGGGTCTCCTGGTTATCGGTTGTTCAGTTTTGATCAGAAACGCGGCAGATCCGGGTGCTTGATCTGGCCGGCGCGCACCAGCATTTTTCCATATTCGGCGCAGCGATTGAGGGTGGGAATCACCTTACCCGGATTGAGCAGGCCTTTGGCGTCGAAGGCGCGCTTGACGCCGAACATCTGCTCGCGTTCTTCGGGCGCGAACTGCACGCACATGGAGTTGAGCTTTTCCACGCCCACGCCGTGTTCGCCCGTCACCGTGCCGCCCATGGCCACGCTGGTCTCCAGGATGTCGGCGCCAAACAGCTCGCAGCGATGCAGCTGGTCGGGATCGTTCGCATCAAACAGGATCAGGGGGTGCAGGTTGCCGTCGCCTGCATGGAACACGTTGGCGCAGCGCAAGTTGTACTTTTTCTCCATCGCCTGGATCGCCTGCAGGATGTCGGCCAGGCGCTTGCGCGGGATGGTCGAGTCCATGCACATGTAGTCGGGGCTGATGCGGCCCGAGGCTGAGAAGGCGTTCTTGCGCCCGCTCCAGAAACGCAGGCGCTCGGCCTCGTCGCGGCTCACGGCAATCGCGGTGGCGCCGGCGGCGCGCAGCACCTCGGACATGCGGCCGATTTCTTCTTCGACTTCCTCGGGCGTGCCGTCGCTCTCACACAGCAAGATGGCTTCGGCACTGAGGTCATAGCCCGCGTGCACAAAATCTTCGACGGCGACGGTCATGGGCTTGTCCATCATCTCCAGACCCGCCGGGATGATGCCGGCGGCGATCACCGCCGCCACCGCGTCGCCCGCTTTGCGCACATCGTCGAAGCTGGCCATGATGCAGCGCGCCAGCTGGGGCTTGGGCACGAGCTTGACGGTCACTTCCAGCGTGACGGCCAGCATGCCTTCGCTGCCCACCACCACCGACAGCAGGTCATAGCCTGGCGCGTCCAGGGCCTGGCTGCCGAAGGTCAGGGGCTCGCCCTCGACCGTGAAGCCGCGCACCTGCAGCACGTTGTGCAGGGTCAGGCCGTATTTCAAGCAGTGCACACCGCCGGAGTTTTCGGCGACGTTGCCGCCGATGGTGCAGGCGATCTGGCTGGAGGGGTCGGGCGCGTAGTACAGGCCGTAGGGCGCGGCGGCCTCGCTGATCGCCAGATTGCGCACGCCGCATTGCACGCGGGCGGTGCGGCTCACGGGGTCGATGTCCAGG
>CANGSD010000067.1 GCA_947455875.1 Comamonadaceae bacterium | reverse complement strand
GCGCCCCCGGGCCAGGTACTCGCGCTTGTCTTTCACGTACCAGGTCATGCGGGCCATGTGCTGCGGGCCGGCCCCGGCGCAGGCCAGCGTGTCCACGATGTTGTGCAGCGCCTGGCGGCACTGAGCGATGAAATCGTCGGTCTCGAACTGGCACTGCGCGTTCCAGCCGATCATGCCGGCGACAAAGACCATGCGGCCCCGCGCCTCGATGCCGTTGGCGTAGCCCTTGGCGGGCGCCCAGCCCTCGGGTTGCAAGATGTTGAACATGGCAAGGGGCTCCTGGTCTAGGCCTGCGCCTGCTGGCGCAACTTGAATCTTTGCAGCTTGCCGGTTTCGGTGCGCGGCAAAGCGGCGAGGTACACGATACGACGCGGGTACTTGAAAGGGGCGATGGCCTGCTTGACGTGGTCCTGCAAGGCGCGGGTCATGGCCTCGTCGCCCGTGTGCCCCGGCTTGAGCGTCACGAAGGCTTGCACGATCTGCCCGCGCTCCTCGTCGGGCACACCGATCACGCCGCACTCGGCCACCGCTGGATGCTGCAGCAAGGCGCTCTCCACCTCGGGGCCAGCGATGTTGTAGCCGGCGGAAATGATCATGTCGTCGTTGCGCGCCTGATAGCTGAAGTAGCCGTCGGCATCCATCACGAAGGTGTCGCCCGGCAGGTTCCAGCCGTCTTTAACGTAATCGAGCTGGCGCGGATCGTCCAGGTAGCGGCAGCCCGTGGGCCCGCGCACGGCCAGGCGACCCACAGTGCCCGCAGGCACAGGCTGCATGTTCTCGTCGACGATCTGCGCCTGGTAGCCGGGCACCACCTGGCCGATGGCGCCAGCGCGCACCTGGTCGCCCGCGCTGGAGATGTAGATGTGGATCACCTCGGTGCCGCCGATGCCGTCGGTCATCTCGATGCCGGTGGCCTGTTTCCACAACTGGCGCGTGGCGTCGGGCAGGGCCTCGCCGGCAGACACGGGCTGGCGCAGGCTCGACAGATCAAAACTCGAGGCCAGGCCCGCCATCTGGCGGTAAAAGGTGGGCGCCGTGTAGCACTGGGTGGCCTTGTAATGGGCAATGGTGTGCAACAGCGTCTCGGGCGTGTGCTTTTCCAGCAAGACCGTGCTGGCGCCATAGCGCAGGGGAAAGGCCAGCAGCCCGCCCAGACCGAAGGTGAAGGCAATCGGCGGCGTGCCGCACACCACATCGTCCTCGCGCATCTTCAGGATGTGGCGCGGGAACAGATCGCACATGGCCAGCACATCGCGATGGAAATGCAAGGTGCCCTTGGGCTTGCCCGTGGTGCCGCTGGTGAAGGCGATGAGGCACACGTCGTCGCGGCTGGTCGGGTGCGGCGTCCACACGCCCGACTGCCGCTGCATGCGCTGCTCCAGGCCCTGGGCGTCGCTGCTGCGAAACGCCACGCACTGGCGCAGGGCGGGGGCATGGTGGGCATGGCCCGGGGTCATGCAGTGCTGAATTTCTTCCATCAACAGGCTGTCGCACAGCGCGGCGCTGACCTGCGCCTTGTCGATGATCTGCGCCAGTTCGGCCGCGCGCAAAAGCGGCATGGTGGGCACCACCACGAGGCCCGCCTGGATGGCGGCCAGAAAGCAGGCCGCCATCATGGGGCTGTTGCCCCCGCGCAGGAGCACGCGGTTGCCCGCCACCAGGCCCATGTCGCGTGTGAGCACCTGGGCGATGCGGTGGACCTGATCCTGCAACTGCGCATAGGTCCAGGAAAAAGGCTGGGGCGTGCCCTCGCCTGCCATCAGTCCGTGCACGCCATGCACGGCGATGCGCTCGCCCCGGCCTTCGCGCACATGGCGATCGAGCAGTTCGACTGCGCAATTGATTTGTTCGGGGTAGCGCACCTCGGGCTGATCGAAGACAAACACCGGCCACTGCGCGGGCGGTGGCAGGCGGTCGCGGGCGAAGGTGTCGACGTGGCTGCTGGGGGCTAGAGTCGGGTCGTTCATCGCATCCTCCATCGCAGCCTCAAGCGCGCAAAAGATCCTTGCCGATGATCAATTGCTGCACCTCGGTCGCGCCCTCGTAGATCCGCAGCGCCCGGATCTCGCGGTACAGGGACTCGACGATGCAACCCTTTTTCACGCCCATGCCGCCGTGCATCTGCACCGCCATGTCGATGATCTGCTGCGCGTTCTCGGTGGCCGTCATCTTGGCCATGGCCGCTTCACGGGTGATGCGCTGGCCCTGATCACGCAGCCATGCGGCGCGGTAGGTCAGGAGCGTGGCAGCGTCGAGCATCGTGGCCATCTGCGCAATCTTCGATTGCGTGATCTGGAAGTCGGCCAGGCTCTGACCGAACATCTGACGTGATCGCGCCCAGGCTACCGACTCATACAGCGCGCGCCGGGCAAAGCCCAGGGCGGCGGCGGCTACCGAGGTGCGAAACACATCGAGCGTGGCCATGGCCACCTTGAAGCCTTCACCAGCCTCACCGATACGTCGGCTGTGAGGCACTTGCACTTTCTCAAAACGCAAGGTCGCCAAGGGGTGCGGCGCCACCACGTCGATGCGCTCCTCGATGGTCAGGCCCGGGCTGTCGGCGTTGACGATGAAGGCACTGATACCACGCGCGCCCGGTGCTTCGCCCGTGCGTGCGAAGACCACATAGAAGCCGGCGATACCGCCGTTGGAAATCCAGGTTTTGCGGCCCGTGAGTTCATAGCCCGTGGCGGTGGGCGTGGCGGCGCATTGCATGGCCGCGACGTCAGAGCCTGCCTCGGGCTCGCTCAGCGCAAAGGCAGCCAGCGTCTGGCCGCTGACCACATGGGGTAGATAGGTCTGCTTTTGTTCGGGTGTGCCGCGCAGGCTGATCGCGCCCGAGCCCAGGCCCTGCATGGCGAAGGCGAAATCGGCCAGGCCGTTGTGAAAGGCCAGAGTCTCGCGCAGCAAACACAGCTGGCGCGTGTCGATGTGATCGGCCGCCCCACCCTGCGCCGTGCCGGCCACCGCATGCCGCAGCCAGCCGCCCTGCCCGAGCAGATTAACCAGGCGCAGGCATTCGGCATCGACGGCGTCACGCGATTCGTCATGCGGCGCATGGGCCAGATGCTGCTGGCACCAGGCATCCAGGCGCGATTTGAAGGGGCGATGCGCAGCGTCGAAGAAAGGCCAGTCCAGTTCTGGCGGCCAATGGCCTGTCGGTTTGGCGGCGTTTGCGATCACGTCTCAATCCCCCCCGAACACGGGCGTCTGCTTGGCCACGAAGGCGTGATAGGCGCGGTGGAAATCATTGGTGGCCATGCAAATCGCCTGGGCCTGGGCCTCGGCCTCGATGGCTTCGTCCACGCCCATATTCCATTCCTGGTGCAGCATCTTCTTGGTGATGCCGTTAGCAAAGGTCGGGCCCGCTGCCAATTGCGCCGCCAGGGCCTGGGCCTGCGCCAGCACCTCCTCGGGTGTGCATACACGGTTGTAGAAGCCCCAGCGCTCGGCTTCTTCAGCGCCCAGACCGCGACCCGTGAACAGCAATTCGCTGGCGCGCCCCTGGCCGATGATCCGCGGCAAGATCGCGCAGGCGCCCATGTCGCAGCCGGCCAGGCCCACCTTGTTGAACAAGAAATACACCTTGCTGCGGCCGGTGCCATAGCGCATGTCGGAGGCCATGGCCAGGATGGCACCGGCACCGGCGCATACGCCGTCCACGGCGGCCACGATCGGCTGCGGGCAGGCGCGCATGGCCTTGACCAGATCACCGGTCATGCGGGTGAAGGCCAAGAGGCCCGGCATGTCCCACTGGGTGAGGGGCCCAATGATTTCGTGCACGTCACCCCCAGAGCAGAAGTTGCCTCCGGCACCCGTGATCACCACCGCGTGCACGTCGGGCGCGTAGACCAGGGCGCGAAAGAAATCGCGCAGCTCGGCGTAGGAGTCAAAAGACAGCGGGTTCTTGCGCTCGGGTCGGTTCAGGGTGATGGTGGCCACGCCGTCTTGCACCTGCAGCAGAAAGTGCTCGGGGCGGTAGTCCGCCATCGGCTGGTCGTGACGCGGCAAGGCATGGGGCTGGCCCGGAAGGTGGCGGGTGGTGTTCATGGCGTCTCTTGGGGTTGTGGGGGTGGGGTGGCCAAGCCACCTTTGAGGGTGCCAAGCAGGCGGTACAACTGGTCTTGCTGGCGCTCGCTCATAGGGGAGAGCAGGTCGACGACCCAGGCTTCGTGTTCGCGCGCCATGACGGCGAAGGCACGGCGACCGGCGGACGTGAGGCGAACCTTGAAGGCGCGGCGGTCTTCGGCAACAGTCTGGCGCTGCACCAGTTGCTCGCTCTCCAACTGGGCGACGATGGCGGTGACGTTGCCCCCCGTGACCAGCATGCGCCGCGACAAGGCGCTCATGGTCAGGCCCTGAGGCTCGCGTTCGAGCTGCGCCATCAAGTCAAAGCGAGGCAGGGTCAGGCCAAACTGTTCGCGCAGGCGCTGACGAATGGTGTCCTCGATGCGGGTGGTGCAAGACAGCAGGCGCAGCCACAGGCGCAGGGAGTCGTGGTGGTCGGCATGGGCGCGCAGCTCCATGTCGGTGGCGGCGGGCGCGCAGGTGGTGGGCGTGGACACGGGCATGACGCTCAGTCGCCTCGGCCCGCGGTCTGCATCGCACGCTCGCGAGCAAAGCCCGCTTCGAGCTGCGGCTTGGCTGATTGATAGGGCTTGGGCCAGGCCAGGTCGGTGTAGCCGATACGCGCCGCCTCTTGCAGCGTCCAAGCCGGATTGGCCAGGTGCGGGCGAGCGACTGCACACAAGTCGGCGCGGCCAGCGGCGATGACGCTGTTCACATGGTCGGCTTCGCTGATCGCACCCACGGCGATCGTGGCGATACCAGCCTCCTGGCGCACGCGGTCGGCAAACGGCGTCTGGTACATGCGGCCATACACCGGCTTCTGGTGGGGGCTGACCTGACCTGAGGAGCAATCGATCATGTCAGCGCCCGCAGCCTTGAAGGCGCGCGCAATGTCCACCGCGTCGGCGGGCGTGATCCCGCCCTCGACCCAGTCGTGGGCCGAGATGCGCACCGACATCGGAAGGTGCTGCGGCCACACCGCGCGCACGGCCTGAAAGACTTCCAGCGGATAGCGCAGGCGGTTGGCGAGACTGCCGCCGTAATCATCGCTGCGGCGGTTGGTCAGGGGCGAGATGAAGGAGGAGAGCAGGTAGCCATGCGCACAGTGCAACTCCAGCCAGTCAAAGCCCGCCTGCGCGGCGCGGCGTGCCGCCTGCACGAAGTCATTCTTGACGGCGTCCATGTCGCGGCGGTCCATGGCGCGTGGCACCGGGCCATCGTCCAGGTAAGGCACGGCGGACGCAGCGATCAGCGGCCAGTTGCCCTCGGGCAGCGGATGGTCCATGCCGCCGCCTTGCCAGGGCGTGCAGGTCGAGGCCTTGGGGCCGGCATGGCCGATCTGCATGGCCATCTTGGCCTCGCTGTTTGCATGCGCCCAATCGACGATGCGTTTCCAGTCCTGCATCTGTTCGTCAGTCCACAGACCGGGGCAGCCTGGGGTGATGCGGCCTTCGGGGCTGACGCAGCTCATTTCTGCAAAGACCAGGGCTGCACCGCCCATGGCGCGTGCGCCTAAATGCACCAGGTGATAGTCGCCCACGCGGCCGTCTTGCGACATGTACTGCGCCATCGGCGAGACCACCACGCGATTTTTCAGGGTGACCGAGCGCAGGCTGTAAGGCGTGAACATGGGCGGGCGCACGCCCTTTGGCCCCGTACGCTCGGCGAACCAGGATTCATAGCCTTCGAGCCAGCCCTTGTCTCGCAGGCGCAGGTTCTCGTGGCTGATACGCTGGCTGCGCGTGAGCATGGAGTACATGAACTGCTCGGGCTCGAGCTGATCGCAATAGCGCTCGCCACAGACCTCGAACCATTCCATGGCGTTCCAGGCGGCGTTCTGCAGCCGGATCACGTCGACGGCGCGGACCTTCTGATAGCGCTTGAGCACCTCGGGGATACGGTCCACGGTATCACCCATGTCCGTGAACTGGCTCACCAGCTCGATCGCATCTTCCAGGGCCAGCTTGGTGCCTGAGCCAATGGCGAAATGCGCGGTGTGCACCGCATCCCCCATCAGCACCACATGGCTGTTGCCGTTGAAATGCGACCACTGCTCGCACTTGACCCGCTGAAAATTGAGCCACGCCGAGCCGCGCAGATGACGCGCATTGGTCATGAGCTTTTCGCCTTGCAGGTTGGCGGCGAAGAGCTTTTCGCAAAAGGCGATGGAAGCTTCCTGATCGGCCTGGTCTAGGCCGTGGGCTTTCCAGACCGACTCGGGGCATTCGACGATGAAGGTAGACGTCTTGTCGTCGAACTTGTAGACGTGGGCCTGGAACCAGCCGTGCTCGGTCTTCTCGAACAGAAAGGTGAAAGCGTCGTACAGGCGCTTCGTTCCCAGCCAGATAAAGCGGTTGGGGCGGGTGACGATATCGGGCTTGAAGACCGGGGCCAGACGCTGTCGCACCTTGGAGTTCACGCCATCACTGGCGATGATCAGGTCGGCGTCGGGAAAATCCAGGTCGGAGTCGGCGTCCTGCTCGAACAGCAGCTTCACGCCCAGTTCCTCGCAACGGGCCTGCAGGATGTTCAAAAGCTTCTTGCGCCCGATGCCCACAAAGCCGTGGCCACCTGATCGGATTACGCGGCCCTTGAAATGCAGCTCGATATCGTCCCAGTGGTTGAAGGCTTGCTGCACCTCTGCGGCGGTCTGCGGGTCCCACTGGCGCATGT
>CANGSD010000066.1 GCA_947455875.1 Comamonadaceae bacterium | reverse complement strand
CGCGACAAGGTCTGCGCCTTGATCAACATCGATTTCGATGCAGTGGGCAATTGGGCCGAGCGGCGCAACCTGCCCTACGCCGGCTACACCGACCTGGCCGGCAAGCCCGAGGTCTACGAGTTGATCCGCGAGTGCGTCGAGAAGGTCAACGCCGACCTGGCCGCCGACGAGCGCCTGGCCGGCTCGCAGATTCACCGTTTCATGGTCTTGCACAAGGAGCTTGATGCTGACGATGGCGAGCTCACACGTACCAACAAGGTCCGCCGCGGCTTCATCGCCGACAAGTACGGTGTGCTGATGGACGCCCTCTACGGCGGCAAGACCGAGCAGTTCATCGAGACCCAGGTGAAGTTCGAGGACGGCCGCACCGGCAGCGTGAGCGCCACGCTCAAGATCGTCGACACCCGCACCTATGCACCCGTGAAGGCCGCCGCATGAATACGTTGACTGAACCGACCGACCCGGGCACCGCACGCCGCGCGGGTCAGGTGATCATGGAAGTCCAGAATATTTCGCTGGCGTTTGGCGGGGTCAAGGCCCTGACCGGGATCTCCTTCGATGTCCGTGAGCACGAGATCCGCGCGATCATCGGCCCCAACGGCGCTGGCAAGTCCTCCATGCTCAATTGCATCAACGGCGTCTACCAGCCTCAGCAAGGCGAGATCACTTTCCGTGGCCAGCACTTTCGCCACATGAACTCGCGCCAGGTGGCCGAGATGGGCATCGCCCGCACCTTCCAGAACCTGGCCTTGTTCAAGGGCATGAGCGTCCTGGACAACATCATGTCCGGGCGCAACCTGAAGATCAAAAGCAATCTGTTTTTGCAGGCTCTGCGTATCGGCCCGGCCGAGCGCGAGGAGATCCGTCATCGCGAATACGTCGAGCGGATCATCGACTTTCTGGAGATCCAGGCTTTTCGCAAGACCGCGGTGGGTCAGATGCCCTACGGACTGCAAAAGCGCGTCGACCTGGTCCGTGCCCTGGCGATGGAGCCGCAGGTGCTGCTGCTGGACGAACCCATGGACGGCATGAACATGGAGGAAAAGCAGGACATGTGCCGCTTCATCCTTGATGTCAACGAAGAATTCGGAACCACGGTGGTCTTGATCGAACACGACATGGGTGTGGTCATGGACATCTCTGACCGTGTGGTGGTGCTCGATTACGGCAAGAAGATCGGCGATGGCACGCCCGACGAGGTGCGCAACAACCCGGAAGTGATCCGCGCGTATCTGGGCACGTCGCACTGAAGGGGCAAGACGACATGGGATTCTTTCTAGAAACAACGCTGGGCGGTCTGATGACCGGCATGCTGTATTCGCTGGTCGCCCTGGGGTTCGTGCTCATTTACAAGGCCTCGGGCGTGTTCAATTTCGCCCAGGGCGCGATGGTGCTGTTCGCCGCACTGGCGATGGCCCGTTTCTCCGAATGGTTCCCCCAGTTGCTGGGGCTGGACAGCAAGGTGCTGGGCAACCTTCTCGCGATGGTCGGCGCCATGCTGCTCATGGTGGCGGTTGCCTGGCTGATCGAGCGTCTGGTCCTGGGCAAGTTGGTGAACCAGGAGGGCATCACCTTGCTCATGGCCACGCTGGGCATCACCTATTTCTTGGACGGCTTTGGCCAGACCCTCTTCGGCAGCGAGATCTACAAGATCGATATTGGCCTGCCCAAGGACCCGATCTTCCTGCTGCAAAGCATGTTTGAGGGCGGCGTGTTGGTGAACAAGGAAGATCTGTATGCCGCCGTCATCGCGGCGTCACTGGTCATCTCACTGAGCTTGTTCTTTCAATACACCAGCACGGGGCGCGCGTTGCGCGCGGTGGCCGATGACCACCAGGCGGCCCAGAGCATCGGGATTCCGCTCTCACGCATCTGGGTGATCGTCTGGAGTGTGGCGGGCTTCGTGGCCCTGGTCGCCGGCATGATCTGGGGCTCCAAGCTGGGCGTGCAGTTTTCCCTGAGCCTGGTGGCTCTCAAGGCCTTGCCCGTGGTGATTCTGGGCGGTCTGACCAGCGTGCCCGGCGCCATCATTGGCGGTTTGATCATCGGTGTCGGTGAGAAGCTGTCCGAAGTGTTCCTTGGCCCTGCCCTGGGTGGCGGCATTGAAATCTGGTTCGGTTATGTGCTGGTGCTGCTGGTGCTGCTGGTGCGCCCGCAGGGTCTGTTCGGCGAAAAAATCATTGACCGCGTATGAAATACGCACTCAATGATTTTTCGGCGCAGACTCACTTTGCGAAGCAAAGTTAAGCGTAGCGGGTCGTAGCCAAAAGATTGTTGGAAAGAAAACGAGCATGTTTTACCGAGAGAACGGGCAGTTCAAGACCACCTACCGCAGCGACCTGCAGATCTTTCCGATCGCACAGGACCGGATTGGCGTTCTGCTGCTGCTGGCGTTTGCCTTTATCGCCGTGCCCCTGATGGCCGACGAATACACATTCCGCGCCATCCTGATTCCTTTCCTGATCCTCTCGCTGGCGGCGCTCGGTCTGAACATCCTGGTGGGCTATTGCGGCCAAGTGTCTCTGGGCACGGGCGCGTTCATGGCGGTGGGTGCGTACGCCGCCTACAACTTCCTTGTCCGTATCGAGGGCATGCCGCTGTTGCTGGCCATCCTCCTGGGCGGCGTGTGTGCCACGGGAGTCGGCGTCCTGTTTGGAATTCCCAGCCTGCGGATCAAGGGCCTGTACCTGGCCGTGGCCACCCTGGCGGCGCAGTTTTTTGTTGACTGGACGTTCCTGCGGATTTCCTGGTTCACCAACAACTCGTCGTCCGGTTCGGTCTCGGTGAGCAACCTGCATGTCTTCGGTCTGCCTATTGAGTCGCCGCTACAGCGGTACATGCTGTGCCTGGCCTTCGTCGCGGTTTTCGCTTTGCTCGCCAAGAATCTGGTTCGCAGCGCGATCGGACGCGAGTGGATGGCGATCCGCGACATGGATGTGGCTGCCGCCGTCATCGGCATCCGACCGATGTACGCCAAGCTCACGGCTTTTGCCGTGAGCAGCTTCATCGTCGGTGTGGCCGGGGCCCTCTGGGCCTTCGTCTACCTCGGCTCCTGGGAGCCTGCCGCCTTCTCCATCGATCGCAGCTTCCAGCTGCTGTTCATGGTGATCATCGGCGGCCTGGGATCGATCATGGGCAGCTTTTTCGGTGCTGCCTTCATCGTGGTTCTACCGATCTTCCTGAACCAGGCCCTGCCGGCGCTGGGCAGCCTGGTCGGCGTCGTCATTAGCACCGCCCTGGTGGCCCACGTCGAGCTGATGATTTTTGGCGCCCTGATCGTCTGGTTCCTGATCGTGGAGCCACATGGCCTGGCCAAGCTGTGGTCGATTGGCAAGCAGAAGCTTCGCCTGTGGCCCTTCCCGCATTGACATGTTCGAGTTCCAACGGCCGACGGGCCTATCGTTCCCCCAGCGCTGACGAGCGCTTTTCGATCTACGGAGACAAAGCATGAAACTCAAGACCATCGCAAGCGCAGCGCTGTTTGTCGCAGCGGCTGCGGGCGCTCTGATCACCGCGCCGGCATCTGCCCAGGACAAGGTGCAGTTCTTTCCCAGTCTGACGGGCCGCACCGGTCCCGTCGCGCCCAATGCCACGCCCTTTGCCAACGGCTACGCCGACTACATGAAGCTGGTCAACGCTCGCGGCGGCATCAACGGTGTGAAGACGCTGGTCGAAGAATGCGAGACGGCGTATGCCACCGACCGCGGCGTCGAGTGCTACGAGCGACTCAAAGGCAAGCATGGTGGCGCCACGGTGTTCCAGCCGCTGTCTACCGGCATCACCTTCGCACTGACCGAGAAGATCCCCGCCGACAAGATCCCCATGATCACCTCGGGCTATGGCCGCAGCGACAGCGCTGATGGTGGCATCTTCAAGTGGAACTTCCCGCTGATTGGCCATTACTGGGTGGCTGGCGACACCGTGCTGCAGCACATTGCCAAGAAGGAAGGCGGCTGGGACAAGCTGCGTGGCAAGAAGATCGCCGTCGTCTACCACGACAGCCCGTTCGGCAAAGAGCTGCTCCCCATCGTCGAAGAGCGCTCGAAGATGCACGGCTTCACCCTGCAGCTGCTGCCTGTGCCGGCCCCTGGCGTCGAGCAAAAGGCGGTTTGGCTGCAAGTGCGTCAGCAGCGTCCCGACTTCGTGGTCATGCAGACCTGGGGCGTCATGACCCCCACGGCCATCAAGGAAGCCATCGCAACCGGCTATCCGCGCGAGAAGATGTTCGGTACCTGGTGGAGCGGTGCAGAGCCGGATCTGCGTGACATCGGTGCAGCCGCCAAGGGCTACAGCGCGGTCATGATGCAGCATGGCGCTGAGCCCAACGCCCCTGTGGTCAAGGAGATCCTGGCCAAGGTTCATGACAAGAACCAGGGCACCGGTCCGCGCGACGAAGTCGGTCAGGTGCTGTACATGCGCGGCGTGGTGGGCGCGATGCTGGCCACCGAAGGCGTGCGTGCCGCTCAGGAGCGATTTGGCAAGGGCAAGGTCGTGACCGGCGAGCAAGCGCGCTGGGGCTACGAGAACCTGAACCTGACCCAGGCCAAGCTCGATGCGCTGGGCTTCAAGGACGTGATGCGTCCGGTCTCGACCAGCTGCGCCGACCACATGGGTTCGGCCTGGGCCCGTGTGCATACCTGGGACGGCGCCAAGTTCACCTGGGCGTCTGACTGGCTGCAGGCGGATGATCAGATCATTCGCCCGATGGTGCGCGGTTCCGCCGAGAAGTACGCCGGCGAGAAGAAGCTGACCCGTCGCCCGCCGTCTGACTGCCAGTCCTGATTGGCACCTTACCCAACCCCTCCCGCCGAGCGGGAGGGGCAGCGGCTGCTAGGCAGCCGCCAATCGAAAGGCACAGCTTGTTTCAGAGCCCGCCTTTCGATTGGTAAAGAGAGAATCATGTCCAGCTCCAACATCGTCCTGAACGTCAACGGCATCGAGGTGATCTACAACCACGTGATCCTCGTGCTCAAGGGCGTGTCCCTGCAGGTTCCCCAAGGCGGCATCGTCGCCATCCTGGGTGGCAACGGCGCGGGCAAGACCACGACGCTGCGCGCGGTGTCCAACCTGCTCAAAGGCGAGCGCGGTGAAGTGACCAAGGGCAGCATCGAGTTGCGCGGCGAGCGCATCGAGAACCTCTCGCCCGCCGACCTGGTGCAGCGCGGCGTGGTGCAGGTGATGGAGGGCCGTCATTGCTTTGCCCACCTGACCATCGAAGAAAACCTGCTCACGGGCTCCTACACCCGCAAGGACAAGGGCGAGATCGCCGCCAACCTCGAGAAGGTCTACACCTACTTTCCGCGCCTGAAGACGCGCCGCACTTCGCAGGCTGCCTACACCTCGGGCGGCGAGCAGCAGATGTGTGCCATCGGGCGCGCGCTCATGGCCAACCCCTCGCTGGTGTTGCTCGACGAACCTTCGATGGGCCTGGCGCCGCAGATCGTTGAAGAAGTGTTCGAGATCGTGAAAGACCTCAACACCAAAGAGAAGGTCACCTTTTTGCTCGCCGAGCAAAACACCAATATGGCGCTGCGCTATGCCAATTACGGCTACATCATGGAAAGCGGCCGTGTGGTGATGGACGGTCCGGCCTCTGACCTTGCGAACAACGAGGACGTCAAGGAGTTCTACCTCGGCGTCGGCGGTGGCGAGCGCAAGAGCTTCAAGGACGTCAAGAGCTACAAGCGCCGCAAGCGCTGGCTGGCCTGAGCCCTACGCTCAAGCCCTGATCAAGTGCCCCCTGCGATCGCCCAAAGGGCGGGCAGGTCCAGCACCTCGATCGATCCATACCCAATACGCAAGATCCCCGCGTCCTGCATTTCGTGCAGCGCGCGGTTGGCGATCTGGCGCGATACGCCCGACAGCCGCCCGATTTCCTCTTGCGAGATCTCCAGCTGGCGCGTGGTGCCGGGATAGAGGTCGGGGTTGAACAGGCTGGCCAGGCAGTAGGCCACCTGCGCCTTGGTGTCGTTCAGGCGCAGGCTTTGCACCATCGCGATGAAATGGCCCAGACGCGCATTGAGCTGGTTGATCAGCCAGCCCGAGAAGGGGTGGCTCTCCTGCATCAGGCCGAGGAAGGTGGCGCGCGGCATGAAGGCGACCACGCTGTCTCGAATCGCCACCACGTCATAGGGGCGCAACTCGCCCTTGATCACCGCGCCTTCGCCCACCCACGAGCCTGCGGGCACGCCGATGAAGCTCGCGCTCTTGCCGCCGGCGGTAATGGTCTCGATCTTGAGCATGCCCTGAACCACACCGATCCAGTGCATCGAAGGGGTGCCGCGCGCGCAGACCGTGGCGCCAGGCTCGAACGAACGCACCAGGGTCTCGCGCTGGACGCGCTCGGCCTGCTCCGGGGTCAGACCGGCCATCCAGGGCGAACCGTCCAGGAAACTGCGTAGCGCGTCGGAATTCACTTCGGAGGCAAGAGTGGGTTAAGCGGATCATTCTGCACCCCGCCAGATTCGGGTTAACCCTGAAGGGACGACCGAGCCAATTGGTGAGTCTCGGACAATATTTGGAGCGCACTCCTCGTAGATTGGGGGCATGACTGCACCGAACTTTGACGCTCAGGAGCGACGCGATCCCGCGCAACGCGAAGCCGCCTTGATGGCTGCACTTTCAAATCATGTGGCCCATGCCCAAGCCAGCACGCCGGCTCAGGCCGAACGCCTACGCGGCGTGGACGCGCGCGCCATCAACAGCCGTGAGGCACTGGCCCAATTGCCGGTCTTGCGTAAAACCGAATTGCTGGAGGCGCAGCAAGCGCAACGCGGTGT
>CANGSD010000065.1 GCA_947455875.1 Comamonadaceae bacterium | reverse complement strand
TTGCAGGAAGCCGTCGATCGCCGAGATCGGCAAGGCAATGTCATGGCGCAACGCAGGCCCTGCCGATGCCTGGGCCAGGGGCAGCGCCTCACGCGCTTGCCACAGCGCCTGCGACTGGGCCAGCGAGCTCGCGACCACCCCATCACGCAACAACGCACGATCCATCGCCTGCTCGAACAGCCGCTGCAAACGCTCGCTCAGAGTCGCTTCGTCGCAGGCGGCGCTCACCTCGATCAGCACGCTCCAGGGTCCCTCGGGCGGCAAGGCTTGGCGAGTCGGGTGATGACGGGCCAGCAGGCCGATACTTTCCCGGGACATCAGCTCGAAACTGGTGAGGTCAGGCCCCAGACGCTCACGCGCCATAGCCAGCAGGTCGACCGCCTGGTCCACGCGATCCAGGACCGCCCACGCGGTCAGCTGCGAATGCGGGCGCGGCGCCAGCTTGAGCGTGGCGGCGGTGATGATGCACAGCGTGCCCTCGCTGCCCACGAAAAGATCACGCAGGTCGTAGCCCGTGTTGTCTTTGCGCAAACCGCACAGGCCATCCCAAACCTCGCCCTGGGCGGTGACCACCTCCAGCCCGAGACACAGCTCACGGGCATTGCCATAGCGAAGCACCTGCGTGCCGCCGGCATTCGTCGCCAGATTGCCGCCGATCGTGCAGCTGCCTTCTGCAGCCAGGCTCAAGGGAAACAACAGGCCATGGGCTTGTGCATGGTCCTGCACAGTCTGCAGGATGCAGCCTGCCTCCACCGTCATCGTCAGATTGGCAGTGTCTACGGCGCGCAGTCGATTGAGCCGACGCGTACTGACCACCACCTGCTGGCCCGACGCATCTGGTACGCCACCGCCGACCATGCCCGTGTTGCCCCCTTGCGCCACGACGCTGACGCCGGCTAGCGCGCAGGCCTTGACCACATCGGCCACCTGCTGCGTGCTCGAAGGCGACACCACTGCCAGTGCTTTGCCCTGGTAGAGGCCTGACCAATCGCGCTCCCAGGCGCTGAGGTCGCCCTCGCTGCGCACATGGTCTGCGCCCACACACGACCGAAGTTGATCGAGCAATCCGTTCACGACGGGCTGACTCCGATCATCTGCAAGGCCTGGTCGATCGCTTCGCGCAGGCTTTGTTCGTCGGCGATGCCTTTGCCGGCGATATCGAACGCCGTGCCGTGGTCCACCGAGGTCCGCACGAAAGGCAGTCCGACCGTGATGTTGACGCCCGCCTCCAGGCCCAGCACCTTGACGGGCCCATGTCCTTGGTCGTGGTACATCGCCACCACCAAGTCGTAGTCACCGCGTCGCGCCAGGAAGAACAGCGTGTCGGCAGGTAAAGGTCCGTGGACCTGCAGACCGTCGGCACGGCAACGCGCCACGGCGGGTTCGATCTTGTCGGCTTCTTCTCCCTCGCCAAACAGACCGTTTTCACCCGCGTGCGGATTGATCCCGCACACCGCGATACGAGGCTGGGCGATACCGGCGCGCAGCAGCGCCTCATGCCCGCGGCGGATGGTGCGCTCGACCAGTCCGGGCTCGATGCGCTCGATCGCGTGGCGCAGACCGATGTGGGTGGTGACGTGGATCACACGCAGGCGGGGCGCCATCAGCATCATGCTCACCTCGGGCGTTCCCGAGAAATGCGCCAGCATCTCGGTGTGCCCCGGGAAGATGTGGCCCGCAGCGTGCAGCGCCTCTTTGTTCAGGGGGGCTGTCACGATGGCCTGCAACACGCCGTCCATGGCCAGGCGCGAGGCCCTCTCCAGATAGCGGAAGGCGCACTCACCGCCTGCGGCGCTCACCTGCCCGAAGGCAATGTCTTGCGCCGGCACGCCAGGATCCAGGCAGTGGATCACCGACGAACTCGCCGGGATCTTGTGCGGATGGTCGACCTCGGTCACGGTGACCTCAATGCGGGCGCGACGCGCGGCTTCGCGCAAGCGCTCGGCGTTGCCGATCACGACGGTGGACACAGGCGGCGGCCGCTTGTGCAAAGCCTTGACGACCACCTCGGGCCCGACGCCAGCGGGGTCTCCCATGGTGATACCGATCGCGCGTGGATTCATATCTGTCTCTCGGTCGTGAGCGCTTGCAGCGCGCCGCCCATGCGCGCGATGCGCACCAGGGTGGCGGGATCGCCAAAGCTGCCCGATTTGATCACCAGGTGCTTGGCGCCATCAGGCAGCGGCAGGCGCGCCAGACAGACGCCCGGCTCGATCTGGCCCAGGATATCCACGTGGGTCAGCCCCAGTGCGTCGCATAGCGCGCGTGCGGTCTCGCCACCGGTGGCGACATACACATCGGCCGGTGGCGACTGCGCCAGCACCGTCTTGACGAAACGCCATGCCAGATCGCGGCCATGCGGCTCGCCACTCGGATCGGGTCGGGTGGCATACAGACGCAGCGGCGCATCCTCGCCGGGGGGCGAGAAGGCGTCCGCCAGGTCATGCCCCGGCTGCCACCAGTGCACAGGTTCGCCGCATGTTTGCGCCAGTTGCGACAGCTGCTCGCGGGCAGGTCCGGTGCGGCTGCCGACCAGTACCGACATGCGAGGTGTGACGCCCAGGGTGCACAAGCCACGAGGAATGGCCAGCGCGCGGGCCAATGCGCCCGCCAAGCCGGCCGACCCGACGGCGGTGTAGGGTGCAGGCAAGGACTCCAGCACGCTGGCCATGACGTCGAGTTCTGCGTCCGTGTCCGCATCGACCACGGTGACCGGATACTGGCCCATGGCCTGCAGCAGGCCCTGCCGAACGCCGGCAGTGTCTGATGCGCCCAGACGATAGTGCGCCGCCTGCAGGCCGGCTTGCCGCAGGCACTCCACCGCCGACTCCGTACCGTGCGCGAGGCTGCGCCCCGGCGCCAAGTGAATGCGGCTATCACGCAAACCGCGCCCTAGGCGAGGCAGGGCAGGACACATCAGGGCCGGCCGACCCGTCGCACGCACCACCGCCGCGACCAACGCCGCCCAGTTTCCGCGCAGGAGCGAGTCGATCTTCACGTAGGTCCGGCGGGAGGGTGCGATCGAGGCAACCACATCGGCCGGCAGCACAGGCAGGGTGTCGCGGGCATCGAGGTCCCAGACCACGGTGGCCATCTCACTCAGGCCGGGCCCCGGCACCAGTCGCAAGCAGGCGGCGGCGCCCGCCGGCGTGAATTCCGCAGCGCATTCGGCCGCACCAGACAGGTCGTCGGCAATCACGACCGTGCTTGCGGTCTCGGACTTGCGATCTGGGTGTTTAAATTGCACGCAGGAAATGTATTCTGCATACAGAATGGAGTCAATCTAGTCGCAGCCAGTCGTATAGTGCAAGCCGTTTTTCCAACCATTCCGTTCTGACGATGGCCACCCAGACCCCCAGGAAGGCGACGTCCCGGCCCGCCCGCGCCACACCCTTGGCGCCGCCTGAAGACAGCGGCGACGCGCTGGCCGATGCGGCGTACCAAGCGATCCTGGCCGAGATCTTTGCTGGGCGCATGCGCTCGGGCGAGTCGATCAGCGAAGTGGAGCTCGCACGCCGACTGGGCATGAGCCGCACGCCGGTGCACCAGGCGGTGCGGGAATTGGTCAGAGACGGCTTGCTCACGCAGGCGCCGAACCGACGCCCCGTCTTCCACACCTTCACGTCGGCGGACGTACAGGAGATCTATCAGATGCGGCTTTTGCTGGAGACCGAGGCGGCAGCTCTGGCCGCCTTGCGTCTGGACCGGCCGCGTCTACAAAAGCTGATGGCCGACTGCGCCGACCTGCGTCGCAACCTCAAGGCGCGGGACGTCTTGACACGTTGGGCCGACTTGGACGAGCGCTTTCACCGCGAGATCGCGCTGGCTTCTGGCAACCGGCGCCTGGCGCAGGACATCTTCCGCTATCGGCTGGTGCACCGCGGCTTCAACACCATCCGTTTCACCGCCGATCTGATTCCGCAGTCCTTGCTGGAACACGAAAAGTTACTGGCCGCACTGGACGCCCGCGACGCACAGGCCGCGCGCGCCGCGATGACGACCCACTTGCGCGAGTGGCAGGCGTATTACGTGCGCTCGTTTGCGGGCTGAACGACGGGCGGCGAGCAAGCAGGCAAAAAAAACGCAGCCGAAGCTGCGTGATGAGACTGCGTTTACGTTTTTCTTCCCCTGACCTGTCTATTCTTCTCCCCCTGTGGAGGGCTCCCTGCTTTACCTGAACGTTGTGAGACAGCGCTTGGGGATTGTGGACAGGCGCGCCAGGGGATGCCTGAATGGGGGCTGTCGGGGCGGGCTTGCCTTTGACCTAAACGCGCAGGAGCCGCAGGAGCAGCCACCCCACCCACAATCACCGTCACCATCCGCTGCGGCTGCAACTTGCGCGCAAACGCCGCCCGGATCTCGGCCACCGTGACCGCTTGTACCTGCTGGCGCCAGGTATCCAGGTAACTCAGTGGCAGATCGTTCCAGGCGATCGCCGACACGTTGTCCAGGAGCTTGCGGTTGGTATCGATACGCAACGCAAATCCCCCAATGAGGTTGTCACGCGCCGCCTGCAATTCAGTCTCGGTCGGCCCCTCGGCGACAAAGCGTGACACCACCTCGCGCGCCACCTGCACCGCCTGCTGCGCCTGGTCTGGGCGCGTCTGCAAGCCCAGCGCGAAGGCGCCTGCATGCAGCCCTGGCGAAAAACTGCTGTAAACGCTGTAGGACAGTCCCCGCTTTTCGCGCACCTCGGTCGACAGCCGCGAGACAAAGCCGCCCCCACCGAGGATGTAGTTGCCCACCAGCAGCGGGAAAAAGTCAGGGTCGTTGCGCTTGTAGCCCGGTTGCCCGATCAGGACATGGGCCTGCGCGGAGTTGAATGCAACCTCACGAGTCACTGGCGCCGACAGCGGCGCGACCTCGGGCACGGGCGGCAAGGCCTCGCAACGCCCATTCGCGCTCGCAGGCAAGCGAGACAACAAGGCGCTTGCGATCTGGTCGGCCTGGGCGCGGGTGATGGCACCGACCAGCGTCACCTTGGCGCGGCAGGCCTGCACATGGCGGACATGAAAGGCGCGCATGTCATCGACCGTGACCGTGGCCAGCGTGGCCTCGGTGGCCTCCTGGCCGTACGGGTGATCGCCGTACACCGCTGGCGCCCACGCGCGCCAGGCCGCAGTGGCCGGACGCGTGTAGGACTCGCGCAGCGCGGCGACGATTCGGGCGCGTTCGCGTGCCCAGATCGTCGCCGAGAACGAGGGCTCGCCGATCTGGCGGGCGGCCAGAGCCACCGCACGCGCCAGCAGCTCGGGATCGGCCAAGGTGCGCAAGGAAAAACTCATGCGGTCATTGCCCGCACCACCGCCAAACTGCGCACCCAGATCGGCCCAGGCTTCACCCAGCTGGTTTTCGTCCATCGCCGTGTCATAGCGCGTCACCGCACCCGGCGCGCCACGCCGCGGATCGCGCGCGAGGATGCCGGTCTCCATCATGTCGGCAGTGACGTTGGCCAGCGTCGGCTTGCCTGCCGGATCGCGCCGGGTCCCGGCGTCGAAATCAATCTGCACATCGACAATGGGAATGGCCGAACTCTCGACAAAATAAATCCGCGCGCCACTGGGCTGCACCCAGTGCTGGATCGGCAAGGTGGCAAAAGCCAAAGGCGAGAAAACGCCCAGCATGAGGGGGACCAGCCAGGTGGGTGACATCCGGAGGGTCAAGGTGCGAAGTAGGGACATGACAGGGGCTCGCATTCGAGTTCGACTCAATGGCGCGCGCCCGACGGCGACACACGCGGCTTGCGCTCGGGATCGAGCGGCAGGGGATGCAACACGCCCGCGGTCAGCTGGTCGTCGCTGAAATAGCGTGCCGCGACCGACTGCACCTGGGCCGCCGTCACTTCGCGCAAGCGGCGAAACAGACGCTCGCCCGCGTCAGGCTCGAAGCCGATGGCCCAGAAGGCGCCCAGCTCGCGGGCCTGGCTAAAGACCGAGTCCAGCTTGTAGACCTCACTGGCAATCCATTGGGTCTTGACGCGTTGCAGCTCGGCCTCTTGAACGCCCTCGCGCGCGATGCGATCCACCTGGGCGCGCAGCGCCAACTCCACCTGCTGCACGGTCTTGCCGGGTGCCGGAATGCCCGCCAGCGTGAACATCTGGGGCCCACGACCCCATAGACCGTTACTGGCACTAACCGAATCGGCCACGCGGTCGGGGCCCTGGGTCAAAGCGCGGCTCAGGCGAGCACCCGAATAGCCATCGAGCACCGCGGCCAGCACCGAAAGCGCCAGCGCATCGTCGTGAGCGGGCGACGGCTCCAGCGAGGTCAATCGCGGCACCTTGAACATCAAGGCTTTGAACGCCTGATCGGCCGGGGCCTTCACTTCGATCCGGCGCACACCCGTCTGCAGTGGCTCTTCACGCGGCTTGCGCACGGGCACAGGCCCTGCGGCAATACCGCCGTAATAGCGCTGGGCCAGACGCAGCACCTGGGCCGGGTCCACATCACCCGCGACGACCACGGCGGCATTGGCCGGCACGTACCAGCGGCGATAGAAGGCCCGCACGTCCTCGGGCGTCATCGCATCGAGATCGTTCATCCAGCCGATGATGGGCCGGCGATACGGCGAGGCGATGAAGGCCGTCGCATACAGGGCCTCGAACAAACGCGCGCGCGGTGAATCATCGGTCCGCAGGCGGCGCTCCTCTTTGACCACCTCGAGCTCGCGCCGGAACTCGTCGTCCGACCATTGGTTGTTGGCAAAACGATCGGCCTCCAGCCGCATCACATCTTCGAGGCGCGAAGACGGGATCTGCTGGTGATAGCCCGTGAAATCACGCGCAGTGAAGGCGTTGTCGCGCCCGCCCA